>JBBRKX010000365.1:0-5773 GCA_038231675.1 Chthonomonadales bacterium
ACCCGAAGAACCTGGATGCGTATGGAAACGCGGCCTGGTTGCTCTGGAGTACGGAGCACGGCGCGGAGGCGATAGAGTTTCTGAAGCAGGGAATTAAGGCCAACCCGTCAACGTTCTATATGTACGATGAAATGGGGTCTCATTATCTGTACCGACTGAAGGATCCTGTCGCGGCGACTCCCTATTTCGAACAGGCCGTCAAGTACACGTGTCCATTTATGACGTGGCACAGCCTCGCACACTGTTATGAAAAGACGGGACGATGGGACAAAGCGGTTTACGCCTGGAAGAAAGCAACGACATACAAGAATAACGTCATTGCCGCCAGTCACCTCGCACGCGCTCAGCTTCAGCTAAATCAAAAGCAGAGTCCGTAACAGGAAGGTTAGCATTATGTTCGTCACTCCCAATTCTATTTCCCATATCCTGTTCAATATTGCGGGAATATGGATCGTCTTGATCGTCATCGAGGTATTGATCGCGAACATCGTTGCTTTCGGCGGGCGCATACCAACGTCACACCCCGCGATAAAGCTGCTGCACGCCATCGTGGATCCCGTCCTGCGTCCGATTCGGCAAGTGCTTTCGCCGATGAAAACCGGGGGGTGGGACTTATCGCCCCTCGTCGCAATCCTGTTGCTTGAGCTAATACAAAGAATCTTGATCAGCCTTTAAACAGGGACGCCGTCTACGTTCTATTTCTTCCGGTTCCTGCAATTTCGGAAACCCCAATGCCTGAACGCTATACTCCCATAGACATACTCAACCTGAGGTTTCAGCGCCAGTTTCGCGGCTATGCCAGGGAAGAAGTGGAGGAATTTATGCGCCGCATAGCTTCCGACCTCGAAGCCGCCCTCACCGAGTGCGCGCTTCAGCGTGAAAAGACGGCGGCATACGAACGCGAACTCAGCCAGTATCGGGCACTGGAAACGACCATGCGGGATGCGCTGGTAATGGCGCAAAAAGCGGCGGATGAGACTCGGACCGCCGCGCATCTGCAAGCCGAGCTGAAGCTAACGGAGGCCGACGCGCGTATAAGAGAAATGGATGCGCGTATGCAGGCGCGGGTCGAGGTCATGAGCACGCGCGTCGAAGAGTTAAGACAGGAGCACCTGCGACTGGCGCGCGATCTGCGCATACGACTCAGCACCCAACTCGCATGGGTCATCTCGGAAATGGAACCGGACGCGGCGCGGGAACCACCATCACAGCCCGACTCCATTCCACGCGCTCAAATCATAACAGCGTCCAGGGATGCGGATCCGCAGGCATTTACCGTAGTTCAGCAGGGCGAGGGGGGATAACGCACTGGCCAACGAATATCGGCGGGGCGATGAGGACCATTCCGACGGGTCGAGTTGGGGTTCCTCCGTGAGTTTGAACCAGCTATCGAGAAAGCAGAGGCTCTGGATCAGCATCGCGCTATTCTCCGCAGTAGCGTTTCTGGTGCTGCGCACTTTTTACACCACGAAGCAAGGACACTATCGGCATGCATCGGACGTGACCGAAAAGACCCTGGATGGTTTGAAGGATACGAAACTCGCTTATCTGAACACGGCGGGCGAAACACGACGGGCATTGGTTCCGAAAACCCGTTCGAAAGGTGCCGTTACGAAAGGTGCCGTTACGAAAGGTGCCGTTACGAAAGGTGCCGTTACGAAAGGTGCCGTTACGAAAGGTGCCGTTACGAAAGGTGCCGTTACGAAAGCGACGGATAACGACACCCTTGAGTCGGCTGCGATCGCCGATTGGAGGGACCTGGCGAATAGCGCGTCACCACGTCCCAATGACTGGCGCCGATTGGGCATCACCCTCTTTATTTTTGGCAGGGAGGGAGGGATGGAAGCGTTGAGTCATGCTTCGGCCGTGCCTCCTTCCAAGCAGGACAGCACCTCCCTGGGAGCGTTTCGCGTCGGCTCGCGTAACAATGAGATAACGGAACCTAACCGAGAGACCGTTCCACGTGCGGAAGAAAACGCGCTCTGGATGGCCGCATTTGGAACGAGCCCTGTCAGTCCGGACGCCATTCCCGCCAGGATTGCGACGCTGAAGAAATTGAAACTGGGATGGTTTGAGAACCTTGCAGCGGCACGTTTGTATCGCAAGGCGGGTCTGGTGCGGGAAGCAGATCGAGCTGAGCAGCATGCGAAATCGGCGGCACATCCGCTTTTAACGGTTTTCGCCCTCCAAAGCACCGCGTTTTTGGTGGGAATGCTTGCTCTTTTTGGCGTGGTGATATCCGGAGCCTGGCGCCAGAAACCACGGATCTCCTCCGCACCGGCTGCCGCGCTGGACTTCGATTTGCCGGGGCTCCGGACGCGCGGGGACTATACCGAAATTCCCACATCGGGGCCGATTGAATCGTTCAAACGCGAGAACCAGTTTTCCTACCGGGCGCGGATGTTCGCCTTTCTGGCGTACCTCTGCGGACCTATTCTTCTGACCGCGCCGTTGGCGCTGCCCAGAGTCAAGGATGTGATGAAGGGCCTGTCGGCACGCGAAGACATTCTGATCAATCTGGCGCTGTATGTTCCTATAGTGGCGTTGGCGCTGCTAACTCTGCGACTCATGGCCAGGACGGATTCTCAACAGGGAACGGCCCCCACCTTACGTCAGATGCTCGCCGGCCTCGGATGGGTATCCAGACGCCCGATTGGGGAGGAAATAACACGGGGAGTGCTCGGGTATGTCATGATGGTCCCGGTGCTTGTCCTTGCAAGCGTCGTGTCCACCTGGATATTTCGAAATGTGGTCACTCCGGAGCATCCCGCCAATATGCTGATGTTCGGGTTGCATGGTTTCTGGGATCGCCTGCTTCTGGTCATCGAGGCGGTCGTCGCGGCGCCCATTGTCGAAGAGACCATGTTCAGGGGCCTGCTATATCCTGCCCTGAGAGAGCGCTGGGGCGCTCCAGGCGCGATTGCCCTGTCGGCGGCTATCTTTGCCATCGTACATCCGACGATGCCGGGAGGATTCCTGCCCCTCTGGACAATCGGTTCGTCGTTGGCGCTGGCATACCAGCGTCGCGGCTCCCTGGTGGCCGGAATCGTAATGCACGGAATTCAGAACGGAATGGCGATGTATATCGGATTTGCTCTTGTTGCAAAGTGAGGGCATGGAGGCCTTCGTGGCATCCGAGCGCGCAGTAAGAGACGGGTAATTTTTGCGGACGTGGATAGGGAGTCACCTGGGATGTCGAATGCACTTATTATGATTGTGGATGATGAGCCCAAAATCGTCCGGATCATACAGGTCAATCTGGAAAGAGCCGGTTATAGGGTGCGCTTTGCCTACGATGGAAACGAAGCGCTAAGGATGCTCGTGGATGAGCCCGAAGTCCCGCATATGCTTCTGCTCGATATGACCATGCCCTATATGGATGGCTTCGAACTGATGGAACGCATGCAATCCGAAGAACGCCTCAAGAACATTCCCGTCGTGATTACGACCGCGCGTGTTCGTGATGCGGATATCATCGAGGGCCAGCGACGTGGGGCCACGTGGTACCTTACGAAACCCGTGAGTCCGACAGAGCTTCTTGGAGTCGTGAAAGAAGTGCTCGGCGGAATTAAACAGCCCCCTCTGGACATTGGCACGGGCGAATAGTGGCAATGCCACTTCTGTATCGCTCGACTGCTTGCCTTCTCTGGTTCAGGGAAAGGCCGAAGGAATTGCGGTACAATGAGGGGTACCGGCTGTGCCCCGCGCAACCGGAGAAGCTTTGAAAGCGAGAAATGACGATGTCAGCGGAACCCTCTGCCCGGGTCGAAACCATTCCGATGAAATTGGGCCATAGCCCCGATTCCGACGATGCCTTTATGTTTTATGGCCTGGCGGAACACCTTGTGGATAGCGAGGGGCTCGAATTCGAGCATATTCTGAAAGATATTGAAACTCTGAACCAGTGGGCCCGTGAGGGACGTCTGGAATGCACCGCGATCTCCGTGCATGCGTATGCTTATGTCCACGATAAATACGCTGTTCTCACGCATGGCGCGAGTATGGGAGATGGTTACGGACCGATGGTCGTGGCCCGAGACCCCATCTCGCCGGCCGAACTGGTGGGTAAGAAGATCGCTATCCCGGGGTTGATGACAAGCGCCTTCCTGGCTCTTTCTCTCTTCCTGCCCGAGAAATTCGAATATGTGGTGATGCCGTTCGATGAGATCATGGAAGCCGTCGCGCGTGGCGATATCGATGCGGGTCTCCTGATCCATGAAGGGCAGCTCACGCATGAGTCTCTTGGCCTGTATAACATCGTGGACCTCGGACAGCATTGGAAAGAGGCCACGGGGCTGCCGCTGCCGCTTGGGGTGAACGCGATACGTAAGGACCTGTCGCCCGATATCCAGCGCCGTGCGAGTCGTGTGCTCAAGGCAAGCATCGTGCATGGCCTGGAACATCGTTCCCAGGCGCTGGACCACGCGCTGCAGTTCGCGCGAGACATGGATACCCAGACAGCCGATACGTTCGTCGGAATGTATGTCAATGATTGGACGATCGATATGGGCGAAGCCGGAAAGCGTAGTATCCAAATGTTTCTGGATCGTGCCGTGGAACGAGGACTGATCGCCGATGTGGGGAAGGTAGAGTTTGTCGAATAATAGCGGGGATTTACCGGTGAGTGAAACGGCTGAGGATGCCCTGCACCGTGGGATGCAGCGCGCTCGCGCTTATGACTGGAACGGCGCTAGCGATGCTTTTCGAAAGGCCGTGGCGCTTGATCCGGAAAGCACGGAAACACGGTTTCGGCTGGGGTGGGCGCTCTTTAACCAGGCGGAAGTGGAACGGCCTTCCCTGACGGACATGGCGTTTGCGTACGGCGCGCAGGTGCTTGGCTTCGATCAAACGGCGCGTGAGGGAAAGCGGAAGTACCAGCTTTATCGGCAGTCCCTGCAGGATTCCGTGCATTATCTCCAATCGGTTCTCGACCGGGACGATAAGCACGCGCGTGCCCACCATTACATGGCCAAAGCGTTTCAGGGCCTCGACCGTAAGATGGACGCCGAGCAATCTGCCCGCAGGGCGGCGGAACTGGATCCCTCCAATACGGCGTACAGCGGCCTTGCCGATTCGTTCGAACAGAAATTTACGCGCCCGGCGGTCCAGAGCGACGAGGCAACGCTGACATGGGACGATCTGGTGCTGAACCCGAGGACCAAGCGGGAACTGCGTCAGATGCAGCTCATGCTGGAAAAGCCCGACCTTGCTCAAGAACTCGGCGTTCAGACGCCGACGGGGATACTTCTTAAAGGGCCTCCCGGCACCGGCAAGACGACCATCGCACGGATACTTGCCAATGAAGCAAAGTGCAATTTTTACGCGATCACTCCCGCGGACATCCACCAGATGTACGTCGGGGAAAGCGAAAAAAGGGTGCGTGACCTGTTTGCGAAAGCGCGTGCTAACCCGCCTGCGATCATATTCGTGGACGAAATCGATGCGTTGCTTGCCGTTCGTCAGGGCGGCATCGCCATCCATTCCGACAAGGTCGTGAATCAGTTCCTTCAGGAGATGGACGGGATCAAGCCGAACAGTCTGGTTTTTGTGATCGGAGCCACCAATCGGCCCGATATGCTGGACCCCGCGCTGCGGCGAGGAGGCAGACTTTCCCGTGAGATCGAAGTTCCCATGCCGGATCTGGAAGCACGCAAGTTGCTTTTTGCGGTAAGCACGCGTGGGGCAAGTCTCTCTGAGGATGTGGAACTCGAACAGCTCGCACGGCTGACGGAAGGGTATAGCGGCGCGGACATCAAGGCGCTTGTGAATGAAG
>JBBRKX010000366.1:0-5769 GCA_038231675.1 Chthonomonadales bacterium
AGCGGAAACGCCCGCATCGGGCTCACCGTAATCGTGCCGGTAGGATACTGGTCGACTCGCGTTTTGCACATCAGAGCCGGTTTGCCGTCTACTTCGGCGCTGCACGAGCCGCACTTGGCCGCTTTGCAGTTCCAGCGACAGGCGATGGTGCTGTCCTGGGTCGCCTGGATCTGGTGGATGGCGTCCAGCACCACCATACCGGGGAAAGTCGAAACCTCGTAGTCCTGCAGGCGGCCGCCCGCAGGATCGCCGCGAAATACGCGTAGAGTAATCTTGTCCATACTTATGACTTCTCCTCGAAGAGCGCTTTCAACTCCGCGGGCATCTCAGGCAATGGCTTGGTCCAGATGCGGGGAACTGCGCCATTCCGCGTCGCGATCAGGTTCTTCTTGCCCCAATCTTCCTTATCGATCTCAGGGAAATCCAGTCTCCATTGCGCTCCACGGCTTTCCTTACGCTCCAGCGCGCAGAGAACGATGATTTCCGATGTCTTTAGCATAAAGCGCAGATCGCGTGCCGCATGCCAGCCGGGGTTGAAGAAGCGATCCCCTTCCACCTTCAGGCTGCGAGCACGTCCCTGGAGTTCCTGAATCTTCTCCAGAGCATGCAGCAATCCCTTTTCCGTACGGGCGATCATGGCGTTTTGCTGCATCTCTTCCTGCAGTTCCTGATGGATCTTATAGGGACTCTCGCCCGTGGCGCTTTCCAGCGGGGAAAGCAGGATCTCGAGCTCCTCTTCGATCTGCGTATCATCGACCTTACCCAGGACCGCAGACTTCGCGTAAGCGGCCGCGCCTTCGCCGGCACGCTTTCCGAAGACCAGGATATCGGAAAGAGAGTTGCCGCCCAGCCTGTTCGCCCCGTGCAATCCCGCAGCGCACTCGCCCGCTGCGAAAAGCCCTGGCACGGTGGTGGCGCAATGCTCGGGATCGCTCCAGATGCCGCCCATCGTATAGTGGATGGTCGGGTAAACCTCCATGGGCTGCTTAGTGATATCCACATCTCCCATGGCATGGAACTGTTCGTACATCGAGGGCAATTTGCGCTTGATATAGTCCGCGCCCCGATGCGAGACATCCAGGTAAACGGCCTTATGCTCCGTGCCGCGCCCTGCCTCCACTTCGCGATAGATGGCGCGGGAAACGACATCACGCGGCAGGAGTTCCGGTGGGCGCCGGTTGTTCTTCTTATCGTCCAGCCAGCGCGCCGCCTCCTCGAAGGTGTCCGCAAACTGTCCTTTGTACAGAGGGGGCATGTAGTCCGGATTGAACATGAAGCGCTCGCCCTTGTTGTTTTTCAGGACGCCGCCCTCGCCGCGCACTCCCTCCGTCACGAGAATGCCGCGCATTCCCGGAGGCCAGGCCATGCCCGTCGGGTGGAACTGGATCATCTCCATATCAAGCAGGTCCGCGCCCGCTTCGTAGGCCATTTGCAACCCATCGCCGGTCCCCTCCCAGGAGTTGGAGGTGAACTTGTACATGCGGCCCCAGCCACCGGTCGCAAGCACGATCGATTTGGCTTTGAACACCACGAAGCGACCCGATTCACGGTAGTAACCGAAGGCGCCGATGACCCGGTCGCCCTCCTTCAGCAGGCGCGCAAGCGTGACTTCCATATGGACCGTCATTCCCGCCCCGACCGCCTTGTCCTGCATGGTTCGGATCAGTTCCAGGCCGGTTCGGTCGCCGACGTGGTTCAGCCGCCGGTACTTGTGTCCGCCGAACGGCCGCTGCGCGATCTTCCCTTCCGGCGTGCGGTCGAACACCGCCCCGTACTGCTCGAGTTCCAGCACACGTTCCGGCGCTTCGCGCGCAAAGATCTCCGCCGTGCGCCAGTTGTTCAAAAAGCCGCCGCCCTTCAGCGTATCGACAAAGTGAACGCGCCAATCATCGGGCTCATGCGTACCATCCGCCGAGACCATATTGCCAAGGGCTGCGGCGACCCCGCCTTCCGCCATGACGGTGTGCGCTTTGCCGAGCAGCGACTTACACACCACCCCCACGGTGCAGCCGGCCTCACGGGCAGCGACAACTGCGCGGAGGCCCGCGCCTCCCGCGCCGATCACCAGCACATCGTATTCGAACGTCTCGTAGGCTTCCATGAAATTGGTCCTTGCCTGAAGCAATATTTAAAAGAATCGCACGTCCTGCACAGCGCCGCACGCCACCAGCCGCACATACAGATCCGCCAGGCCGACGGAGGCGAGGCTGAACCAGAAGAAAAGCCCATGCCGCAGGTTCAGGGCGGTCACTTTCGCCCAAAACCCAAAATTAATAGACCTCGATGAGAACCTATTGAGAAAGCCGCCAACGAGGTGCCGGAACGAGTGACAGGAGAAAACATAGAGGCTTAACATCAACGTGTCGAAACCCAGTACTAGCGTACCCAATCCCATCCCAAAATGCAGTGCGCCCGATCGGTCGGTAGAAAAAAAGGCCTGCGCCAGATGCATCCAGTGAAACACCACGAAGACGAGCACCGCGTAAAGAGCGTACCGGTGCAAATTCTGCATCGCGAGCGGGAAGCGCCTCTCGCCCGTATAGTTCTGTCGGGCTGCAATCTCGCGGACCGCGCAGGCAGGCGGGTCCCAGAAGAAGGCGCGGTAATAGGACCGGCGACAGAAGTAACAGGTTGCGCGAAAACTGAGCGGGAAGATCAGCACATACAGCGCGGGAGAGATCGGAAACTTGAAACGGGTCCACTCCTGAATGGGAGGGGAATAAAACGGCGAAAGATAGTGTAATGTGTTCGCCATTCCCCAGGTGGTGTAATACTTCGCCTCCAAGGCGCGCCAGAACGCATAGACCGAAAATACGACCAACACCACCACCGTCACCAGCGGTTCCACCCACCATCTATCTTTGCGCTGTATTTGCGGGAATGCCGCCATCCTGCCCGCAGGACGCGGGGCCGAGCTCAATGCCATGCCTATCTCCACCTTCCCTATTGCTGAAGTCTATGGTAGCATGACGTGCTTTGAAAGTAAAATGAAATTATGATATAGTTATTATAAGTAAATCTTATATTAAAAGGAGAGAACGTGGAGCTATCGGATTTACAATTGTTCTGCGACGTGGTGGAAACCGGCTCATTCTCCCGTGCGGCGGAGCGCAACTTTGTCTCACAGTCCGCAGTCAGTCAAAGGATTCGTGCGCTTGAGCGCACGTATGGACATGTATTGATCGAGCGGGGCCGTGGCAAGGGCGTTCTAGTTCCCACGCAAGCGGGACAAATTCTCCATGAGGGCGCAAAGCCGATCCTGAATCAGGCGGCCGAACTGGATGCGCTTTTACGGGGCATCTCGGAGGAAGTCTCCGGAACCGTGCGGGTCGCGACGGTTTACTCGGTAGGGCTGCATGCGCTTCCACGCCGGCTCAAACCGTTCCTCGCGTTTCATCCCCGTGTCAATGTACATCTCGAATACAGTCAGACGAGCAAAGTCTATCGTGATGTCGCTTCGGGCACGGTGGATGTTGGGATCGTGGCCTGTGCGACCCCTCGCGCGGGGATCGAGGTGACGCAGTTCGGCGAGGATGCGATGGTCGTTATCTGCGCTCCGGAGAATCCGCTTGCGGATCGCACTTCCATTGGGCTGAGCGCACTGGAAGGGCAGCCGTTCATCGCGTTCGCCGACGATATCCCCACGCGGCATCTGATCGATGACCATCTGCGCGCCGCGAACGCCCAGGTGAGGATCGTCCTGTCGTTCGACAACATCGAAACGATCAAGAACCTGGTGGAGATCGGAAGCGGGATCGCCATCGTTCCCGAGGACAGCGTACGACGCGAGGCACGAGAGGGCGCCTTATGCGTCATTCCTCTCGCGCCTGGGGATGCGTTTCGCCGCCCGATCGGGCTGCTGGTCAAGAAGTCTCAGGCCCGTCGGGCGGCCGTGACAGCGTTCGTTGAAGCTATGCGCGTCTGAACAAAATGCGTATCACAGGATCTTGAAGTCATAGATTCCATTTGTGGTGTACGTGAAGTAGACGAACACATCCGTCAATGCCACGGACACGAGGCTCATCATGGCCCATAGGCCATGGCGCTCGTTCAGGAAACTGACTTTGGTCCACAGGCCATACTTGGTTTTTGTCAGCGCAGAGCAGGAGTAGCAATCGACGTTGCCGCCGATCAGATGCCGCCATGAGTGACACGAGAACGTGTAGCAGGAAAGCAAAAGGATGTTGGCCAGGAAGACCAGAGACCCAAGATGGATACCGAAATGCCTCCCGCTTTCGTTCGAAAACGTAAACGCCTGGAAGGTGTCGCCCCACAAGAGGACGATGAAGACGACCGCCGCATAAAAGGCATAGCGGTGGAAATTCATCGCAATGAATGGGAAAGCACGTTCTCCCATGTATTTGCGGAAACGTGCTGTTGCCAGCGGCTTTGGCTCGGTGACGGCACATGCGAATGGATCAGCAAGGTAGCCCCGGTAGATCGCCTTACGGTAATAATAACAGCTCAGGCGGAAGCTAAGCGGAAAAGGCAAAATCAACAGTGCCGGTGAGATATTGAAGCCGAGAATATGGATCCCAAGCTGAACGGTCGGCGAATAGAACGGCGACAGGTAATGCGATATCATGTCTCCACTGTGAAGGGGCATGAGGGCCGTATCGTACGCCGCGTTCTGAAACGCGCGCAACGTCGCCCAGACGGCGAAGGCGGTAAACAACAAAACGAACGAGATCGGCGCGAACCAATAGTTGTCGCGCCGTTGAACAGCAGGCTGAGCCCCAACTTCGGGTACAGTCGTTGTTTGCGTGGCCATAACAATCTCTCCAATGAAAACAGAAATTCAGACAAAGTCTCTCGGGACGCGCCCTGCGTCACGGTCCATTGCCTTCGCACAGCGCTACGTTCGGCCGGGGAGTTCGCAATCCCTCCTGTTTGTCGGAACTTTGTCGTGATTCACCTTATTATTCCGGCATCGTACGTACTTCGCGCCAGGCTCAGCATCAAAATCGTACGCAACGCCTTTCAAATAAGCAATCGGCGCAATGAATTGCTCCGCTGGGGGCGCTGCACGCCGAGCGACCTTCGGGCGCAATGAGGCAGTCACGCGTCCCCGTGGACGCAACAGAAAGCCCATCAATAGCCTATTCTCCTCTGAAGTGGAGCGCCATACCGGACATACTCGTAGTCCTGATTCGCATAATGAACTACCCCTCGGTTGGGATCGTTAAGGTATCGGCGGATTACAGGTTCCTGGGCTGGATCTCCAATGCAACTCAAAATATCAAACATGAAATTAAACCCCGTGTGCGTAAAAACGCCCTGTCGCTCCTCCTCTGCGCGATGTTGATCCATTTCCGCGAGCCTTTTTACAACAGCACGGCTGGTGATGTCACCTTCATCTGCGGCAAGTTGGATAAGGAAATAGTCCTCCTTCTTCCCCGCTTTTCTTTGCGATAACGTTGTGATGATCCAGGCCACTCGCTCTTGCGACGAAAGCGGAGCTAACTGCAGCTTCACCTTGGCGACCTTCGCGAAACAGTAGTCTTGTCCCTCCCAACCAGACTTTTTCAGGAGGGCATCGATCGTCGGCAGTGCCCATACATCGCCTATTTGAGCGAGGGAATGCAACGCACTGTAGAGGTGTAAGTCATCGCTCACGATGTCGAGTTCATGCATGAGCCTAGGCACCTGAGACCGGTCCAGGCGCAGTCCCGCCTGCCGCAGCGCCCCGGCGTGCTTGATTCTTTTGTGATCGCGTACAAAACTTGATATGTTCAGACTATCCTGTGACAGGGTTCCCTGTGCCTTCTG
>JBBRKX010000367.1:0-5765 GCA_038231675.1 Chthonomonadales bacterium
AGGCAGCCACGCAGCAGGCTCTGGGTTTAGGAACGGCGGTAGCGGGCGTCTATTTTGTGGCCCGATTTGTTTCCATGCTGCGCGAGCAGTTTCGGCCCAAACATGCCCGCCGTCGAAGATAAGCACTGGTATCCGCGTAGGGTTCGGCAGATGCGCGGAAAGTATCCGTTATTTTGCGCGCAACAGATGATCGGCGCTTACTCGTGCGCCGGTCGATCCGTCGCACCGTTTGGATGTCCGCCATTCCAGTTGTAAACGCTTTCGCCAATACGCCCATACACCGTGTCATGCGCGCCGTCCTCACTGCGATAATGCGCCACCCCGACCAACATTCCATGCCCATCCGCCGCAACCACCGCCATCCGACCATCATGCGTTGAAGGGTAGGGAACATATCCCATGTACCGGTCGGAAATATCCGTATAGACCAACGTGGCGACCTTTTCGAACGCGGTCGCTCCGCCAGAGGAATCCAGTGGGTTTCGCCACATAGGGCCTGCTTCGACGAAGAGAGCGGTCTGCGCCGGCAGTTCAAGGTCATCCAGTGGGAATGGGCCAGGCGAAAAAGTGTTCCATAAACGGCTGTTAAGAGCGTAAGAACTGTCGATCTCGTACCGGTTTTGAGGATCGCGGACGCTGGAATGAAAGGGCTTCACGGAATTGGCGGGATTGCTGAAAGTGGATTCGGGGCCGACATAGGCGCGAAGTAAACCCGGCCATGTGCGCCATGCGCCGTTTTTCCCTTGCGTTGCAGGGGGCATGCCCCGGCCATCCCAGTCTTCGGAATACATCAAGAAACCGCCGGCGATACGGCGGAGATTGGCCAGACTGGATGCGCGCTGTTGTCCCATTCTTTGCCATTGGAAGAGCGGGATAAGCACCAGGAGGGTAACCACGCCAAGGGCGCCTCCAAGCACCCATCGCCAGCGGTGATGTTTTTTTGCTTCCATATTGCCGCCCGTTTCCCTGCCCGCGACGCATTCCAAGGAATGGCTTTCCGTCATTAATTTCAATGCTCCCATTCGTACTGTGTAAGGCGACGGACACCCAGATGTAAGATCGACCAGACCGTGCATAGGGTAAAAGCGGTCGCAAGGATGACGACCACGATGCAAACCAGGACGGGGGCGACGTGAAGAAAGGCCCATGGAGACGCGACTGTGAACCACGCCAAGCCGCAGATCAGCCCCAGAATGATAAGATATCCCATGGACGCGAAAAAGCCTGAGACGAGCGCCCAGGCACTGACGCGATGGGCTGGATTATCATAGACGAATCGTGGGAAGATAGCGGAGATTCCAACGCCCAGGCCACATAATCCACACGCGCAGATCCCGAACACCCCGATCTCCGCTGCCGCAAAAACAATAGGGACATCATAAATGACCGTGGAGATAAGGGTTAATACGACAGCGACTCCTGCGGAGATAAGCGTGGTTTCCATAAGCTTTGCGGTAAGGATCGACACGGCTCTATTGGGCGACGCGAGAAGGATCCAGAAGGCTCTGCCTTCCAGTCCGATAGATGTGAGCGATAGGATGCTCGTATGCATGAACAGGATAATTCCCACCATGATACCGCTGAATGCCACCAACTCTCCCGAATCACCGTGTTGCGATTGCAACCCGGCGAGCAACGGAATCGCATAGAGGATCAGGGGCATGGATATCTGGGAAAGCAGAACTTTGTCACGGTGAAAGTACTTGAGGTCTTTGACCACAATGGAGAGAACACCGGCGGGAACAACCAGCCGTAACCTGTTCCACGCGGGCGTACGCATGGGAAGCAATGTCTCCACTTCGCTCTCTTCCGCTATCCTCCCAGCGGTGAGCACGTTTCCGCCAATCGCAAGACACATGATAAATAGGCCCGACACCCAGCCCGCGATCGTCAGCCAGCCGTGAATAGCCGAGCGGAAATCGTGAGATTGGAATGCGCTCTCGCCCAAAATCGCATCGGCAAAAGCTGAGGAGGGAGCCAGCCGCGAAGTCCCGGATCGCACTTTGATCATGGCTGGAAGCGCTGCCGTCGAAGCGTCGAAATGTATTGCCTGTAATGGCATCCTCTCGGCCTCACGAACGAAAGTAAGGCATACAAATGCCGCCATAAGGACGTTCACCAGGGCGATTGCGCGGCGCAATCGTCGGGCGCCGGCGAACTTCAATACGAAAAGCAGTGCGAGAGCGACAATCAGCGCGGGCAGGAAGGCGAACAGACAGATAAGGAATGGAAGGAGCAGCCAGCCCACGAAAGGAAGGTGAACCACGATAGCGCAGGCAAGCATCGCTGGAACTCCCAGCGCGCCGAACTGAAGAGAATTCGAAACGGTCGCATCGAGCAGCTTTGCCGCGATGACGCTGGTGCTGGACACCGGCGCGGAAAAGAGTAAGGCATAATCCGCCGAAAGGAGAAGCGTGGAAGCCACGAAGGGGAGAGCGCTCGCAAGTAAAAACAGAAACATCATATAAAATGTCTGGTATATCGTATCGTCCAGAACTCCAGCGAACCCAGCGATCCGAAAAAAGGCGCAAAATCCGATGGTGACCCCTACAAATACGGTCGCGCCCAGCGCCATGAGGGCGAAACCGGCAACAGGATTTCTACGGAGCGTATCCTTTAAGACATTGCGCAGGGTGAGTATGCGCATCTTGAGAAGTAGTCGAAATATCCCCATGGTTCCTCGGTGAGGCGCGCCATTCACCAAGCGCGATTCACACTTTCCCATTATACACTACCGCCAGAAAGGAAGGCGCTTGATTCCCGCCCCGCTTTTTGGTACAATAGGCCACGGTCGCCACGTGTTGTTCCACATTTCGATAAAACCAAACGGCCTCCGTCTTAGCTGCCCCATTGCAATCCACTCTCAGGCGCAGGGCGGTCCTGAAACGAGATTTATCATGCAGGTTTGTGTTGGCGTAGCTTTTAAGCGTGTGGCTAAGTCCTATTGGTTCGATCCTCACGGCCTGGAACTGAATGAGAATGAGCGGGTGGTTGTGGACACCACACGGGGTCCGGAACTGGGTGTCGTGAAAATAACCGCGCGCGGCATTCCGGATGATGAGATACAAGCCCCATTGAAACGGGTGCTGCGCCTGGCGGAAGACGAGGATCTGCGACAGGAGCGTCAGAACCGCGACAGGGCGCGGACGGCCCTTGCGATTTGTAAGGAACGTGTACAGGCGCTCGAACTGCCGATGAAGCTGCTTCAGGGCGAATACACGTTCGACGGGTCTCAGGTGACGATCTACTTTGCGGCCGAAACCCGAATTGATTTCCGAGACCTGGTGCGTGAAGTCGCCGCGCAACTCCGATGTAAAGTCCAGCTTCATCAAGTCGGCGCCAGAGATCAAGCAAAGATGATCGGCGGAATTGGACCCTGCGGTCTCACGCTGTGTTGCGCGAGTTTTCTTACCGATTTTGCCCCGATTTCCATGAAAATGGCCAAGGACCAGAGTCTTTTTCTAAATCCGGTCAAGTTTTCCGGCGTCTGCGGTAAGCTGATGTGTTGCCTTCGGTACGAACATGAAACCTATGTGGATGCTAAGAAGAAGCTTCCGCAAATTGGAGAGATCGTCATGTCGCCCAAGGGACAGGCGAAAGTCATCGATCTCAATCTCCTCAAAGAGACCGCAATAATACAGTTGCTGGAAAGCAAGGCGGAACTCGAGTTTCCCGCAGCGGAACTGCGCATTGAGAAAATTGGAAAATGCACGGACTGCCGCGGATGCTCGGTGAATCAGCTTCAGGAAGACGCCGAAGAGGCTGTTCGACCAGATGATGAGGACCGCGCACGCGCCATTCAAGTGGCGCAAGATCGGTCTGAAGCGACCGATGTAGGGTTCTGATCGAGAGCCATGAGTTCCCTTTTTGATGTTGTGGTATTTGTCCGGGAGTTATCCCACGCGACGTAAGGAGTCATATTTTGTCTGAATATAATGAAAATTCAGATCGCAAGACTGATCTGGCCGACGGAACCTCCGAAAATAGAGATGCGCCCGTGCTGGTATTCAACGCGGTCACAGAAGAAGAGGCCGACGTGGTGCGCGCCACGCTTGAAGCCGCCGGTGTCCCTGCCTTCCTTCAAAAAGCAAGTGCAAATCCCATGCTTGGCGCGATTGACGGTGTGGTGGACGATGCATGGATAAACGGTGTATTCGTATCTGCAGCGCGTGCCCGGGAAGCCCAGGATATTTTGGGGGAGACTCCGCTCACGGATGAAGAACTGCAGGCTGCGGAAGAGGCCGATCCCACCACCCTGGAGCAGGCGGAAGAACGAGCCCGGCGGGCGAAGTAGATGGGCTCCAAGAGCAGATGCCAGGCCCTCCTTCTTGGACCGACCCGCACTTGCGTACGCGCCACTATTCTTTAATCCCCTGGATACGCGATTACCCGATAATGACCCAAATCCATCCGACACGCTATTTTGTAACCACTCCGATCTACTATGTGAACGGACTGCCGCATGTGGGCTCAGCGCTGACTACCGTTGCCTGTGACGTCTTTGCCCGTTACCAGCGGTTGCGTGGCAGGCCGTCTTTTCTGCTGACAGGCACCGATGAGAATGCGACGAAAGTTCAAGAGGCCGCCGAAAAAGCAGCCGTTCCGACGTTGGAGTTCGTCGATGGGTTGGCTGCCGCGTTTCAGGAATGTTGGGGAAAGCTTCATGTCCAGGTAGACGATTTCATGCGTACCACGGAGCCTCGCCATAAGCGTGCCGTGCAGGTTTTCTTTGACCGGCTGCGGGAGCGCAATTACGTTTATGTCGATACGTATGAAGGTTGGTATAGCGTCAGCGATGAGACATTCTTCCGTGACAGCGAAGTGGAAAACGGGGTTGCCGTGGAAACGGGAAAACCGGTCGTACGTGTCCAGGAACAAAACTACTTTTTCCGACTTTCCGCTTTCGGCGACCGGCTTTTAAACTACATCGAGGAAAATCCCGCGTTTCTCCAGCCCGAGTTCAGGCGCAATGAAGTCGTAAGTTTTATCAAAGAAGGCTTACGGGATATGAGCATCACCCGAGCCAATAAGGGATGGGGAATTCCTGTTTCGGATGATCCAGGCAAAGTGATCTATGTCTGGTTCGATGCCCTGATCAACTATCTTGCGGCAACGGGCTGGCCGGACAATCCCGACTGGGAAAGCCAATGGCCACCGGATCTTCACTTTATGGGCAAGGAGATTTTCGTTCGCTTTCATGCCACGCTCTGGCCCGCAATGCTGATGGCTCTGGACATGCCTCTCCCCAAGGCAGTCTTTGCGCATGGATGGTGGACTATTCAGGGCGCCAAGGGCGGAAAATCGGGCGCAAGTCTACCGCATCCCACGCGGTTTTCACAGTTGATCGCGGACCGTGCCGGCATCCCATTCGATCTGGCAGCGGATGCTCAGCGCTATTTATTGTGTCGTGAAATGAACTTCGGACAGGATACCGAGTTCAGCGTTGAAAACTGTCTTCGGCGCTTCAATACCGATCTAGCGAACGACCTCGGAAACCTATTGAATCGGACGGTGAACATGGTCGTTCGTTATTTCCCGACTTCGGGCGGTGAGGCGGGAATCGTTCCCGCCGCACAGGACCGCGATCATGAGATCGCGGCATTGGCGCTCCAGGTAGGGGAGGATTACGAGCGGGCCATGGGCGAACACAAGCTCAATATCGCCCTCGAAGCGGTGTGGAAACTCGTCGCTCGCATGAACAAGTACATCGATGAGAAGGCCCCATGGTCGCTTGCTAAGGCTGCGAACACAGGGGATGAGGCCAG
>JBBRKX010000368.1:0-5753 GCA_038231675.1 Chthonomonadales bacterium
CGGGGGAACGAATATTTCGCCGTTCGCCTGTAAAATAAACCGATCTTCACTTGGCGGGGACTGCAGCGGTTCCGACGGACTGCCGAGGAGCCACGCGCCGAGGGAAGTGAGCCGAAACGCGACGGCGTTTGGAAGCGAAGGCCGGTTTCCGGCCTGGGCGTTAGTCGCCGCGCCGCCTTTTTTCGTGCCAGGCGCGACGGCCTCCTCCGACGTACCGGATTCGGCCGGAACTACTTCCACGAGCCCGAGCCATGTAAGGCATTCACAGATCAGCAAGCGGATGAAGGTGGTAGGCGAAGACACGATGTCTCCTCCCAGGCCCCCAATATGGACGAGGAGCAGAGGGTACCGAAACCCCACGGCGTCGGCAACGGAGGAGATGTCGATGAATGCGTCGGGAGAGTGTTCCTTGAGCAGCTCATGCACCGCAGATCGGAGCTTGGCCATATCTCCGGCGCTTCGATACTCGCTCGCTTTTTGAAGCGGGTCGGTGTACATTTCCGCCCAGATGGCGCCGTTCCTCCACCCATTAAAGAGGGAAGTGATTTGCTCTCTTGCGTCCGATCGCAGCCATTCCGCGCCGGCCTCCGTCAGCCGATAGACCTGCTTCTCGCCCTGTGGCGCGATCAATCCGGCTTCCCGGCTTATCGCATACACAAATGCCGCATAACGCTCGTCGGGCAGGCTGAGCGTCCGGGCAATGTTCTTCAAGCTGGATTTATGGATATGCCCGGTGTTCGTACGCACCGCTTCCTGCATCGCGAGGAAGCCCAGCACCGACACAATGTCGCGGACCATGTTGGAATGCACCGTGGTGCGCCCGACCGGCGCGCTGTACGGGCGCAATTCCGGGGGAGCGCCGGCCCAAAATTCTTTGTTCTCCTCGGCGGTCATCGCCCGAAGGAGATCTCCGGGAATGATCAGATAAAGATTAAAACCGTAGCTATGGGACACTACGAAGAGGCGACCGCGCGCCAACAGGCGATCGATGGCATTGCGCTCTTTCCCCTGCTTCCATCGGTTCTGCCAATCATATCGGAAAAAGTCGTCGGTTCTTCCTTCCAATACCGCGCTCGCCACTTCCAACGCGGTCGCCATCCCGCCGACCCCGAGAATATAATCGAGCACTTCTCGCTCTTCCTGGTCGAGGCGAGCGTGCGAGACATCCGCCAGCAGGTGTTCTCGGATCATCGCGATGTTGGCGGCCTTTGTATCGCTGGTGGATGCCAGCCCGAGCGTCATACGAATGCGCTTGACCGTCTGCGCATCGTACTGATCCAGGCAGCGGGCGATCGTATAACGGTCCGGCAGAGACATCGGCACTTGAAGCCGCACGGCATCGGGCACAAACACTCCCTGTTCCACGCGAAATGCCAGCCCGCGCTCTTCCAGACCGGCCATCACCGTGGACAGAACAGGCTCGAGACGCATTCCCCCCGCACGTTCCACGACCTCTTTCCAGAGCAGCATTTTCGGGTCTTGTTCGGCGGTCACGATTTGAAGGAGGCGTAATTGACGCAGATTGCAGCCTATAATGGCGGCCTTCACCGAGAGCGGCATCACCAGTTCGCTTGCCAGAAACTGAACAAGTTGTCGTTTGTCCGGAACCAGCGCCAACATTTTCGGCTCTACATTCCGGGCGCGAACCACCGCGCGCAGGCGATTGGTGGGGAGCGAGTACAAGGCTTCCGCGAGCGATATCATGTTGGCAATCTCCTCGACGCGCACCGCCCTATCAGAACGGTGTGTTTGGCAAAAAAGCCGTGTAACGCAGAAATGAGCATTTCATTTTACCCTATTGCCCTGCCGACGCGGTGCATGCTCACCGTGATAAAGAAGAGCGAAAAGCGAGAAGGAATCGCTCGATTTTTACGTTTCAAAGCGGTTAAACGGGTGAGGAGGAAATTCCGGGCAAAGAAAGGAATAGAATAGTTGGTAAGGAACACTATGCTGTCCATCACGTATTAAGGAGAAGATTCCATGCACAAGTTGATCGGGCGCGTAAGCGCCGTACTCGCACTCGTCACTCTGGTCGGTGGCGCTTCCCTGGCTGAGGGCGCTAAAAAGCCCGCAGGAGCGACCTGCCCCGTATGCAAAATGGCGCTTTCCACCAAGAAGACCAAAGATGCGACTGTCGCCGTCAAGGTGAAGGGGAAGACGATGTATTGTTGCGCGGCCTGCGATATGCATAAAGGCGCGCACAAGGGCAAAGCGGGCAAAATGGGCAAGATGTAACTTGCCGGCGCGGACTATGCCCGGGCAAGTTTTCTTTCGGCTCCAGACGGTCTCCGTTCTGGGGCCGCGTACTTTCCACCTTATCGGCCTACCGGGTCGGAAAGTATGCGCCGGATGCGGTGGTGGCAAGGAGCGCCGGGGAGAACGATGCGATGCAAACGTGCCGTGGTTGCGGAAAATCCGTGGATGAGACCGTATATGGCTCATGTCCCACTTGCTTTTTGCCACTGAGTCAGGCCAGGAACGGGCCTGGAGTTCCCATTTCAGGAGATACGTCCGGCTTCCGGAGCGCCGCGCCGACCAGGCCACCGAAACTACCGCCCATGCCGGGCAATCCGCCAAACTATGGATCCATGCCGCCTCAGCGCCCTGGCCCGCCCCCTCCGATAATGCCGACGGCGCTGTACCCCCATGCAAACCCTCCGCGAACGGAACGGGACCGTGACGCCGATCGCCGCACCATCGTTGTCCTTGTTCTCGCCTTTGTGGGGATTGTGGCCGCCGTCCAAACGCGGCAAATGTGGGGCGGGGGAGAGGAGAATTCTCCTCCGAATGCTTCCGTTTCCCTTCCCGCCGCGCCTGCCGAAGAGCCGGCTCCGCCCGTCGTTACTCCTCCCATTGCGATGCCCCAACCGGACATATCGACAGGCCCGCCGTCCGCTGTCCCGGTCGCGCCGGGGCAGGCTAACCCCGCTGGAATGCCTGGAGCCTATCCTCAACCGTTCCACGCTCGGCCTTATCCATGGCGGTTTCAGCCGCATGGCCCACGCTTTATGCCTCCTTACCCTGGTGTTCCCTCGCCGCCCCCATGGCGACAACCGGCATACCCCAATTTTCCGCCTTCTTACCCACGGATGCAGCCGCCCCCCTCACAGCAGGATCAGCCGCAAGAAGCGCAGAGAAGCCAGCCACAGAGTCCGCGTGAATACGTCCCGCCGGATGCTCAGAGCACCCCGCCACGGGATCCACAGGAAAGTCAGCCGATTACAGGCAGCCCGCCTTAGAACCAACGCCTTTCAAATAAAAGCAGCCGGCCGGCTAACTTCCGCGAAGTCCCTGGTTCAACGAGATTGCTCGACGAGGCCTGCAGGCAAGAGAATGCTCGTTGCGCTCATCTCCTTATTTGAAGTGAAGGGCATTGAAGTTAGTATCGTTTGGATATCTCTTCCAGCAGAGGCGGCAACGGATCAGCAATGTTTTTTAGTGTCCAGGAGAAACCCATGTAGTTCGCCTGGCCGTTCGGAGCAATAATACTGCTATTATAACTAAAGCTGTGGTACATACCGTCCTCAAATCCGTCCAAGTGAAGCCTGAGTAATTCAGGGTTCACTTCGTAGGGCGTCAGGCGACCTTCGATCACATCGATGCCGCGGCCCACCCCGAAGAAACCGCCCAGAGCGACGCCAAACAGGCTCGCCAATACCGCCTCCTTCGTCTGGGATGTCCAATCTTTATAGTTGAGTTCCTGGCCGTTTGGAAACGGCTGAGGCCGCGTAGGCCAGATCCGAAGCATCACCGGATCGTTATAATCGTTTTGAATGGCTTTCCTTCCCACCGTCAGCCGCATGGCTATCACATCCCCGCCAGGGATCGCGCGGTACGCCTGCATCGTCGGATCATCGCTTCCTTTCAACCAGTCGTCCGTACTAACGCCCCAGCCGAGGAAATGGCGGTAGCTCGGAGGCAAGGCGATCAGAAAGGCGGCGCTCACTTCCGAAAGGTTTAACGGAACAAACGTGTCGCGTCGCGAGATGTTTACCCCTGTTTCGGGAACGTAGCTCCATTTCCACTCGTTTTGCTCCGCAAGCAGGTCCATGAGCAACCGGACGGAACATTGCTTCGTCCAGAGGGACAGGGTCTGTTCTTGCAGATAGTCCGCCACCGTGATTTTGCATTCGCTGCGCTGAGACACTGCGCGCAGCAGGTCCGTCAGGCGCCCTTCCTGCATCCGAACATTCAGTCTCCTCTGGAGTGGTTCCTGCTCCCCGTTTTGTGCCGCGCCGGCTTCAACGGAGAGGGGCGCGGTTTGTTGCGGGTGTACGGGAGGAACGAATTGCGGAGAGTTCGGTGCGAAAGCCGCATTCGTGTAATAGCGCACGAGGACGGCGTCGGGTGCACCTCCGGCGTCTGGAGGAAAGACCAGCGTCAGGGCTTTGTAGGTGTCCGAGGGTCTGAGGACAAGTTTTGCGTCTTTGAGGTGTGCGAGTCGATGCTGCAAGTGCTGCCAGGCATCGGTGGTTCCCCCTAACGCAACGCTGTAAATGTCCTGATTCAGGAGAAGCGTTTGTGCATCGTCGAGGTCATGAAAGGATAACTCTCCACCCTGGTAGAGAAAAGTGAGTTGTTGGGGGCTGAGTTTGTGATACAGGAGTTGCAGCAGCTCTCGTGGATTGCCGTATGACTCGGAGATCGAGAGAGGGCTTTGCAGAGCTCTGCAGACCTCCTGCGCGACATGAAGCATCTCTTTCTCATGCCACTGCGGATGTTCTTCCGGCGATCGGAATCTTTTTTTAAGCAGGAGGGATCTACTTAATCTTTTGGACGGAGCCCAGAGGTAATCGAACGTTTCCGCGATCTGATCCAGCGCGGATTTCAAAGCTCCATGAAACGACAGGCTTGCGGCTATCCGCGCCGGAGCGCCTTCCATAAGAATGGTAATGCCGGTTTCCTCATGAATCTTGTCCAGCAGGGTTGCCATGGCGGCGTCCTTGAACTCCAGATCCACGGTCGCGTTCTCGATCCATTTTGGCAGCGCCGGCAGGCGTGTGCCCGCACCTTCTCTGGGCGGCGGCTGGGCGGGCGGAAGCGTTTGCGCGGCGAGGTGTGTCGATGCGAGGAGTAACGCGAACAAGAAAACGATTGCGCACACCGGCGCGAGGGTCGCTTTTTTACCTGTGTATCTGTCGACGTTCATACGTGGTTCCCTTCCGGATCACTATCAATGCCTATGAACCTGATACGGCATCTTTACCCCCGCTCCCGGTTAAGTAAACCGGGAGCAGGGGTGGTTACTGCCCCGCGCTCAGCCGTATAACCATTTCATTCGCTCGTGTACCAACGCCTAGCAGTTCAGCGCGAATCCGTGTCCTCTGGCGTTTTCGAGATCGGAAATGTTGCGAATGATCGACCTACGCACGGATTTATACTCCTTGGAGCCCCGTATGGCCGTATTCTGTTTATGAAGTCAAGCGCGGGTTAGAGCATAGAGTTTAATAGAAAAACAAACGTGCGGAGGTGTATCCGTAGCTGTTTTGAGCGGTACCCGCCACCGAACACGAAACACTGACGTTGTTCGACGCTCCGTTTGTGTAGCTACCTAAGCTGACAGCCTCACCACTATAGTTTGAGCGACTATTAACTTGGCTATAATTGGGGGATGCAGGGGTTGCGAGAAGCGACACCCGCCCATTGTTGGTCATATAAACGTAAGCGTCAAACATTTGCCACCTATCGGTGGGCCGCGCTATCTTGCTAAAATGAAGGGGAAGTTATCGGCCGGACTTTGAGGGGACGCGAAA
>JBBRKX010000369.1:0-5752 GCA_038231675.1 Chthonomonadales bacterium
AGGTATATGTCGGGTTCAGGCTTTCCGGATCCAGATGTATGGTTGCTTCCAGGTTTTCCTTGGCGCGCACGATCGCGCTCTGATAAGTCATTGTTTCGGCTTTTGTACTGCCTTCCGCCCAGTCATACGCATGATTGCCGACCCCCATGACGAGCTTTCGCGCCGGGACCTGCTTCAATATTCCGCTCAGTACATTAGCGGTCCAGTCCACTCCGGCAACCGGGCCGGCTGCTGAGCCTCCCGCGTGTTGGTCGTAACACATCGGGATCATCCAATCATTGTAGTGAGCGAGACTCCGCAGATCCAGCGCATCGTTCTCCACCTCGAACTGCTGAGTCACCAGCAGGCCATGGGAATGCAACGCAGTATAGAGGATGTGGAAGAATGTTACGAGATCCTTTCGGTCGGCGGCCTGTATCTCCTCGAAGTCTATGCAGATGCCCTGCATCTTTTGCGTTAGCAACCAACGCAGTATCTGATTTATCACATTAGTACGCGCGGCAGGGCTGGAGACGATCTGATGAACCGCTCGCGGATCCCAGTCACCGGCCCCGGATTCGCTCCCCCGCTTACTGGTGTAGTTATTGAGAAGCGGAAGGAGGGGCACTTTACGCGAGCGCACGAAGGGCGTGATATCGTTCCGGTCCTGGTTGGTGCGACCATCCACGAAAGGCGGGTCGTTTCACAGGGATAGCTGTAATTAGAACCCTCCGGGTTAAGATGGAGCCATTCGGGAATAACGTGGGTCAGGGCGCCGATATGCCGATGAAGGGAAGCCCGTGAAGTCTGCTCCCAGTTTACGTAAAAACCGGCAATGACCGCGGGCGGAACGGGACCGTAGGAAACCGTGTTTGTTTGACGGAGAAACTCTTCTGCCTGCCTATCGCGCTCCGCTTCCTGAAGGTTTATCGCGCTCTCCTGTTCTTTTAGAAGAATCTCGTTCTTTTTGATGTCCATGCCGATCTTCAGGCCGAGGACAGGATTCCGATTGCCTTTGAAAATGGACAGTGTCGGATCCGCGTTTCCCGTATCCAATATGGGCGCCTCTTTTGGCAGGGGAGAGCGCGGCATCAAAGGCAGGGCAAAGATACTGACGAGGAGCATTATCGCTCCCGCAGTGAACACGAGAAGCGCGATGACGGCGCCGCGCAGGAACCATGGCCACCGTCTTCGGCGTTCATCGAAGAACACGGGCGAGGCATCGGCTTCACGGAAATGCACGGCCGCAGGGTCGGCTACGGCTTCTGGGCCGCGCTCATTTTCAATAGCCTCCTTCTGGAGAAAGAGTTCATTCTGTCCTTGATCGCTGTTGTCCGGCATATGGCTGTCATCTATGCGCACTGTGATTCGTCTCCAGGTGCTGCGCCATTTCCGACATTGTGACGAACCGATACCCATCGTGGCGCAGCCGCGCGACCAGGTCGGGCAAAATCTCGAAGGTCTGCTCGATTCCATCGTGTAATAGAATGACCGCGCCGTTTCGAATGTGTTTGAGCAGGCGCGACTCGATGATTTCCGCGCCGGGATTCGCGTAGTCCGCAGGGTCGTCGGTCCAGAGTACGGTTGTCATGTTCATCTTTTCCGCAGCAGCAAGCACTCCTGGTTCGTGGTGACCGCCGGGAGGGCGAAAATAGAGCGGCTCCGTGCCACACGCACGATGAATGGCTTCATTCCCAAGACGGATTTCATTCTCGGCAAGTTCCAGCGGTGCATGCCCCAGATTGACATGATCGTAAGTATGGTTCGCTACATCATGTCCTTCCGCAAGGATACGTGCCACGAGCCCCGGCGCTCGATCCACCTTTTTGCCTACCAGGAAGAAAGTTGCTCGGACGTTCAACTGTTGTAGGAGTTCGAGCAACCGTGGTGTGAATGCCGGATGCGGACCATCATCGAATGTGAGCGCTACTTCGCGTCGCTGGGGGTCACCCCGCACGATCGTGACAAGCGCTGCCCCATGCCATGCCGTCTGTGTGTCCTTATGCTTTCCGGAAGGCGTAAGCGTCATGGACTCCCCGGTGGAAGGGAGCGGCTCCAGAACCACCTGGCTGCGTTTATGTGTGGGCTCCGTGCTCAAGGGCGTAAAGGCCGTGGACTTTTTTCCTCCTTGCTGGCGCGATGCAACTGCTGAATGGGGAGCGCAGAATAGGGCGCTTCCCAACCCGAGCGTGAGACAAAGGAAGGATAAGCAAGTCGAATGAATTTGTAGCGTTGTTTTCATCATTGGATGGAAGAGGCGGTCTTTGACTTTGGTGTTGGTATCGGATATACTTTGCGGTAGGAATGCCCGCCCTTTCATTATACTGCACGAAAGTATACACATCGATTGCGTTGGCGCCCCATCTTTGTATATTGCCACATTTTGTATTCTAAAGTACGAAGCCGCCATGCGTCCGTGACGTAGCACGGCCCGAAGTCGGGGATGGTTTATTGAGGAGAATCACTGGATGATAACGACGAACTGCGCACGGACCTTGCGTTATGGAGGTCTCCCGTCAGGTCGAACACGGATTCTATTGCTGGCCGGGACAATGGCCCTTGGGGTCACCGGCGGATTGCTGCGCGGGGGAGCGGCCGCAGCTGCGCGCCGCACTAAACTGGACATTCGTCCGTTGTCCGATCTCATGACCAGTGTATCCGACGTGGAAGCGACCATTCACGTGACGAAGTTCGAAGCCACGGAGGCGGAAAAGATAGGGCAAGATTTTAAGCGGACATACGCCCTTCGAAACGTGACGCTGCAATATAAGCAGCCGAACAAACTTCGAATCGATGGCAGGTCGGCCATCTTTGGGAGCGCTATCCTTATCCTGAACGGCGCAACGCGGTTTTATTCGGTGCCGAAGCTCCGTATCCATAAACTCGAGGACCTGGAGAATTCGCCGGGCAAGCGACAATCGATGCTGGAATACAGCGGCGTGATCTCCCCGGACACCCTGCAATATATGAAAGGCTCTTTTGTGCGAGAGGAGAAAGTAGACGGTCAGCCCGCCCTGGTTTATAATTTGAATTACAGCGGGATGGAAGGCGGCTCTCATTATCGGCTGTGGGTCGATCCTCGGACTCACATTACCGTCAAGCGCGAATGGTTCGACGCAACCAACAACCTGCGCGCCACCTTCTTTTATCTAGATCCGCTGGAGATTTCACCCGGCATATGGCTGCCGACACGGCTCGATGTAAAGAACGCGGGCGGCATCACCGCGGTCTCCAGCGCCTATTCCGATTTCAAGGTGAACCAGGGTCTTACGGACAACCTGTTTTCCGCTTCGCAGTGAGCACGGACGAAGAGCGAATGCGCGTGAACCGGCCGGCATTTCTCCCGCGTCCCCTACGCGCGATTTCCCTGCTCAAGCGAGCGAATATAGGGCGCTGGGATTGCCTGGCCATTCTGTTGCTTGCGGCTCTCACGGTGTTTCGGCTTTTCCAGTTGTCTCGAATGGAACTGGTGCCGGATGAGGCGTATTACTGGGACTGGTCGCGGCATCCGGCGCTGGGATACTACGATCAAGGGCCCCTGATCGGATACGTCATCCGGCTGACGACCACGCTATTCGGCACCAATGAGTTTGGGGTACGATTTGGAGTTCTTGCGGCGACGCTCGGCACGCAAATTTGTGCATTTCTCCTTGCGCGTCGCGTCTATTCTCCGTCTGTCGGTTTTCTTACCGTTGCCTTCCTCGGGTTTACCCCGCTTACGGAACTGGGCAGCATCGTCGCCACATACGATCCTCTCCTGGTTTTCTTCTGGGCGGCCGCCGTGCTTTTCCTGGAGCGCGCGTTGTTTGGGGAACACCCTCAAGAGCAAGTGCGTGGCTGGGTCCTGGCGGGAATAGCGACGGGGCTGGGGTTCTTGAGCAAGCACACGATGCTCTTTCTGGTTCCGTGCCTGCTGCTCTTTTTAGTTCTTTCGCCACGTCACCGATCCTGGTTATGGAATCCGCTTCCTTATGGCGTCTTTTTGTTTACTCCTCTGTTTTATAGCGGCGTGATATGGTGGAATGCGCACCATCACTGGTGGACTTTTGGCCATCTGTTGTTTTTGACCGCTAAAACGTCGGGGTCGCCGATCCGGCGCCTTGGGGATTTCATCGGCTCTCAGGCAGTGCTCATTGGCCCCATGCTGTTTCTGGGAGCGCTGTTGGGATGGGTCGGGCCGGCGCGAATCCTGAGTAGCCGGCGTGCGGTTGCGCCTGGGCCAGGCCCTTCCCTCCAAGAAATAGCAAAACCTGACAACGTTAAAGATCTGTGTGCGACACGCCTTCTCTTCCTCTTGTGCATGGGATTGCCTGTATTCGCCCTATTTTGCCTGCTCACTTTGAAGTCTAAAGTTCAAGGGAATTGGGCGGCATGCGCATGGGTGACGCCGACCATTGTCTGGGCAGGCAATTTGCAGGCCCTGACGCACGGCGCGATGCAAGCAAAGAGAAAAGGATGGCTTCTTATTGCCGCAACCCTGGCTACGGGGAGCTTGCTGACCGCTATCATGATGTGGCCGGGAATTCTGGCGGGGATGGGAGTGCGCGTGCCGGCAAAGTGGGATCAGAGCAACACCGGATATGGATGGCGTGCTCTTAGCCGTCGTGTGCAGGCCGAGCGGGCTGAAATGCGCCGTGAAGGGCATACGAAAGTGTTCCTTGCGGGCAATGGATACCAGTTTTGCGCGCTGTTGGCCTTTTATCTTCCGGACCACCCGGAGACGCATGATCTATTTTTGCATGATCGCCTGACGATGTATGCCGCGTATATCGACCGCCTGAAGCCGCATCTCGGTGAAGACGCTTTGTTTGTCGATGACGGTCAGGCCGAGCGGGAGGATCTTGCCCGCATTTTCGAAAGAGTCGATTGGGACCCGCCTTATCTGCAGTATCGCCGGCCGCTTTATGCGGAGCCTATTCGCACCCTCTATATCGCCCGTTGTCGAAAATTTCAGAAGTTCGTCGGCTTGCATTGGGCACGCGGAGGGTAGGTTTTATAGACGGCGAAAAAATAGCCCTGTCCACACCATGGTGTGGACAGGGCTATTTGCGCGGTGATTGGCCGAAGTTACTTAACTACCGCCCGCCCGGTCTTCGAAAGGATATTGATGACCGCGGTGCCGGTCGCCTGTATGCCGTTCACGGCGGAGGTGGTTGCGACAAGGACATGCTGTCCCACGCCTTTTACGGCGATGCGGATCGTCAAGGCTCCCCCCGTGCGTGTGAATGTGGGATCGGGAAGGGGGGGAACGCCCTGCGGGAAAGTGATATAGGGCTTGTCGGTGGTGGAACCATCCGGATTCGTATAAAAGATACGCACCGAGGTGCCGGCCGGCACGGTGGTAGCCTGACCGAAACGATTGAGCGGCGTCACGATGACATTGATGGTCTGGCCGTCCAGCGCTCGCGATTGCACCGAAACATTCAAGCTGTTTGCCCCGGATATCGCCGGCTGTGCAACGTTGACGGCAGGCTCCGTAACGGTGACGACATTGGTGATGGGAGCCGGCGTGCTAAGCTGATCCGAAGTGTGGCCGAAGTTATCCGTGATCAAAAGGTTCTGTAGACCCGGAGTGGTGAAAGTTTGATTTACCACGATGTCCGACTGGTTATCGAAGTGAAGCGTGGTGAAGCCGGTAAAGCCCTTCCCCACCTGCGTCTCATGCACGACATAGTCGCCTGTCAGCTTGATGGGTTTGTTGTTCGGTCCAAAAGCGGTGACATGATACCAGTTGGGCACACCGGAATTGACCACCACGGTGCTGGCCGTGTTG
>JBBRKX010000370.1:0-5750 GCA_038231675.1 Chthonomonadales bacterium
ACACCCGATGCCGTTGGCCCTGGCGACACCCGATGCCGTTGGCCCTGGCGACACCCGATGCCGTTGGACATGGCGACACCCGATGCCGCTAGACATGGCGACACCCGATGCCGCTAGACATGGCGACACCCGATGCCGCTAGACATGGCGACACCCTATGCCGTTGGACATGGCGAAGTCGTTTCTGCATAAGCTGCACGTTTACGTTGAAATAAAACTGAATTACCCTGGTCTGGGACGCGAAGAGCAGGAAATCCCAGGGGCCGCAGGGTAGTAGTTGTTGATGTGACGACTCCACATCGAATAACGCACAGATCGAGAGGCTGGGGCCCGCCAATGCAATCTCAGGATGAAATGCTGCACAAGTCATCCCCGCCGAATATCGACATGCTGGTGCAGGAGACGTGGGCGCGGCATAGACATTACCGAGTGATAAACGTTTCGCTCATCTTAATATTTGCGGTTACCGGGCTCATGGCCATTGGCGTTGGTGCAATAGGCGTTTTGCTGCTTGGCTGCACCATGGGATACGCCGGATATCGGACGCTACAGTTGGAAAGAAAGTGGACGCATAGCGCCGTAGATCTGATCGAGGCGGACGATGTGCGCACAATCGGCCCACTGCTTGAAATTGTGTTCGTCGTACGGAGCAGGGAAAGAGGCATCATTGTAAACGCGCTCATCCGCCTGCTGCTCCGACTTCAGGGAGGGGACGCGGGGTTGCTAACAGAGGCAGACCGGGTTCGGCTGCGCCGTCTCGTCTGGTATCCGTTCCCCGAAGAAAATCAGGCTGATTATCCATTATCGCGCGCCATTCTGAAGGCGTATGAACATGTGGGCGACGGCCTTGATTTCTCAGCGGTCGAGAGAGCGGCGGCCGGCTTCGGATTGAACGGGGTTGTGGATCGAAGCGTCCGCGAAGCGGCCCAGGTTTGTTTGCCGATAATGAAAGGACGGCTCCAGGAAGTGCGGGAAGCACGCATCTTACTCCGCGCCGCGTCCAGCGCTCAGAGTTCTCCCCAGACACTTTTGCGCCCCGTGCATTTAGCAGTAGATGGGAAGCCGACGGAGCTTCTTCGGGCGGCTTCACGGACGGATGAGGAATTGTAGATTATTCATCGAACGACAAAGGAGCGGGACGATGCGGTGCTTGCCTCGCTATGCGGTGTGGATACCTAGCCTGTTGTTTCTTGTGGTTGCGGCCTGCTACGTTCGCGCCGCTTCTCCCGCGCCACGGAAAGTTGCCCCTATGCCAACCCGACCGGAAGTTACCCCATTGCGTCGCGCGACGTTTCGCAATCCTCTGAAGCAGGATGGCGCAGACCCATGGCTTACCTATTACGATGGCTGGTACTATCTTTCCACGACCGGCGGGGCAAACCTGAAAATGCGCCGCGCACGACGGATATCCGATTTAAAGGACGCGCCGGACGACGTGGTATGGACAGACGCCGATCCTTCCCGAAGCGCGCACATGTGGGCTCCGGAATATGACCTTCTGGAAAGCGGACATGGCCCGCGCTGGTATCTCTACTACACCGCGTCCGATGATGTCGACGCGCACCATCGCATGTTTGTCGCCGAAAGCAAGGGAACCGATCCGCGGGGACCATATACCTTCCGCGCAAAGCTCCTGACGGACTCTGAAGACGCATTTTATGCGATCGACGGCACCGTGCTCAAACTGGCCGACGGCACACTCTACTTTATCTGGTGCGGCCGACCCAGCAGCGCCGGACAGGGGCTCTACCTGGCGCGCATGACAAACCCCTGGACGCTTACAGGAGAGCGGGTCAGCATCCCGGCAAGCGGGTTCGGATGCGACGAGGTGCGGGAAGGCCCGGTCACCCTGCAGCACAAAGGCAAAGTCTTTCTGATCTACTCCGCATGTGACACGGGCAAGCCGGATTACAAGCTGGGAATGCTGGTCGCGGACGCCACAAGCGATCTTACCAGGGTCGAATCCTGGAAGCAGCATCCAACCCCCGTGTTCACGCGCTCCGATGCGAATGGTGTCTTTGGGCCGGGACATAACTATTTTTTCAAATCTCCCGACGGCAAGGAAGACTGGATCGTTTACCACGCCAAAACGAGCGGCGCCTACACGTACGCCGGGCGCTCTACCCGGGCGCAGCCGTTCACCTGGGACGCAGCCGGCATGCCGACTTTCGGCCAACCCCTCTCCCTTGACGCCGACATTCCCGTTCCCTCGGGCGAATAATCCGAAAAACGGAGCGACAAAGAGGAAATCCTTATGCGCCTTGCCAGTCTGGTGCTTGTGTGCGTCTTGTTGAGTTTTCCATGCTGTTTTCATGCGCGGGGTGCGGTGACGCCTTTGAAGGTCGAAACACGCTACTCCGTGACCGCTTTCGGCGCTCAAGGCGATGGCAGGACGGATGATACGTCTGCATTCCAGAAAGCCATGGATGCGTGCGCCATAAACGGGGGAACCGTGCATGTGCCTCCGGGCAAATATCTGATCAAAACGTTCCTGCACGTGCCACGTTCAGTTACGCTCGAAGGCGAGTGGAGCGCGCCTCCCACCGTGAATCGCTACCATGACCCCGCCGACCCGAAAGGGGGGCCGGAACTCAAGGGCAGCGTATTGCTGGCAGTGGCGGGAGCGGGCCAGGAGAACGGTGCGCCTTTTATCACGCTGGATTTCAATGCGACGCTCAAAGGCGTCACGATCTTTTATCCCGAGCAGACCAAGACCAACCCACCGGTCGCTTATCCCTGGACGGTGCAGTCCGTGGGAGCGGACAACTGCTCGATCGTGGACGTGCTGATGGTGAACCCGTATCAGGCCGTTGACTTCGGAACCATCGTCGCCGGTCGCCACTACATCCACAACCTGTATGCCCAGCCGCTTCGTCGGGGGATATTCGTGGATCTCTGCATCGACGTGGGCCGCATCGACGACGTCCATTTCTGGCCCTTCTGGACCGGAGCGGATGCCGATAGCCCTGTTGCCAGATTTATGCAGGAACAGGGGGAAGCCTTTATCCTTGCTCGCAGCGATTGGGAGTACGTAACCAACTGCTTTGCCATCGGCTACAACACCGGATTTCGGTTTGTCAACGGAAAGGGAACAGGCCCGTATGCCGGAGCGGGCAACTATCTGCTGACGCAGAGTGGGGCGGATTCGTGCAATACGGCCGTGCTCGTGGAGCAGACGCAGGGGCACTCCGGGGTAAGCTTTTCCAACGCGCAGCTATTCGGGGATATTGTGGTCCAGCCGACCAACAATGGCCCGATACGTTTTACCGGTTGTGGCTTCTTCGGCAGCCTCGACGGCAAGCGAGGCACCGCGTTGGCGAAGCTGGCGGGAGCCGGACGTGTTTCCTTCAGCAACTGCCACTTCTACTGCATCCATCCCGAGAGCCGCAACGCCGACACCATGATCCTTGTGCAGAGCGGGCGCGTAAGCATCCAGGGCTGCGTGTTCCTCAATAGCCGCAACACGGCGGGCGTCAACAGCAATCCCATTCCGATCGTTCTCCAACCGGACGTGCGGGCTGCCGTCATTCTGGGGAACGAGTTCTACGGCAAAGCGCGGATCGTCAACCATGCTCGCGGCCGCGTGGTAATTACGGACAACGTGGAGCAAACCGATGAAGACCCGTTTCCGGCCGCACCCGCGCCGCCCGGCGTGAAACCCCACCGGTCGACGCGGACGCAGCCAGACTCATCTCATTGGAGGAAACCTTAGTTTCCTCGTGGAAGCGCTCGCGACACTATTTCGCTGTTAGCCGCCGGTCGCGAAGCCGGGATAGAGCGTCATGCCGCCATCCACGAAGAGCGTAATGCCGGTGACGTAATCGGACTCGTCGGAGGCCAGCCAGATGGCCGCCTTGCCGATATCGTCCGGATCGCCGACCCGGTAGTAGGGAATCAATTCCAGAAGCTTCGCTTCGGCCTCCGGAGTGTTCCAGGCGGAGGTGTTGATCGGCGTTTTGATCGCTCCCGGCCCGATGCTGTTGACGCGGATCTTTTTGGGAGCCACTTCCTGCGCGAGCGATTTCATCATCAGCATGACGCCGCCTTTGGAGGTAGCGTAGTTGGCATGGCCCGCCCAGGGGATCACCTCATGCACGGAGCTCATGCAGATGATCTTGCCCGCCGCCGCGGATATCTCGGGCTGAATACCGCGCCGCAAAAACTCGCGTACGGCGGCACGTGCACAGAGGAACTGCCCGGTGAGGTTGACGCCAAGGACAAAGTTCCATTGGTCGAGTGTCATGTCCTTGAACGCCGAATCTCTTTGCAGCCCCGCGTTATTTACGAGAATGTCGATTGTGCCGAAAGTCGAGATCATCTCGGTGAACATCGCTTCCACCTGATCTTCCTTGCTCACATCCGCCTGGATCGCGATGGCTTCACAGCCCGCGTCATTGATATCCTGGACGATCTTTGTCGCGGCATCTGGGTTGGCGACGTAGTTGACGACGACGGACGCGCCGGCCGCCGCAAGGTAGCGTGCGACCGCTTCGCCGATCCCGGAATTCGCTCCTGTCACCAGCGCTTTCTGGCCGCGCAAGGGCTGATGGGGATAGCGTGCTTTGATCTGTTGTTGTGGCGTCTGGGCCGATGGCTGCGTCATAAATGTGTCCTTTTTTGTCGCCGATTGCAAAAAGTAATTCTTGTGTGCGAGGGTAGTTTCCGGTGTATGGAGACTGATGTGTCTTTAATGCTCCCGCTGGCCTCGATCACTTTCCGCTCAAGTGCTGTCGTGTCTGCTAGATCCGATCCAAAACGAAGTTGGAGTATTCCGTCTGCATATCCTTCATTGGTAGTCCTACCCGGCGGTGGCAGCGCGCCGATTAAGGCTGCGAGCGCATCTGCACCGTTGGTTCTCTGCTGCGGAGCTAAATGGTCACGCCCCAGGAACCGCTTACGGTGCTTCCCGGCGCCAGCGTGATAAGGCCCCATTCCGGATGGTTGAAAGCGTCTGTTGCGCACGTCATGGGCTCGATGGCGAGGGAGCGACGGCGATGCGAGTCGGGCAGGGGGTCGCCGGAATAAAGAACGACGTAATTGAACGCTGCATCCATCCAGACGGTGTCGGCGCGCCCAGTACTTTCTGAACTCAGCCGAATCCTTAGTAAGCCGTCGGGATCGCGCAGGGGATTCAGGTAGCAGGTATTGAATCGCGTGTCGCCCATAGGGCGCGGCTCCCGGAAATCGAAAGCCGTACCGTCTACAGAGAGGATACGGCCGGTCGGCAGAAGGTTTTCGAACTCCATAGTCGATTCCATGGGAACGTGCAATGTATCCGCGTCAATCAGGTCGGACCCTACGGTGAAATAAGGGTGAAAGCCGGCGGCGACCGGCGCGGCAATGTCGCCCGTGTTTTCGATCTTGAATCGACAGGTCATTCCCGTCTCTTCCAACAGGTACGTGACGGCGACACGGAGCGAAAATGGATAGCCGGGATGCTCACCCGCATTCAGCGAGGCGACAAACGTAACGGCGTTTTCAGATTGGTCCGTCACTTCCCACGGGACTGAACGGAGAAACCCGTGAATGGCGCTCGGACTCTCCTTATCGTTCATGTCCATCTGGTAGTCTTTGCCCGCAAACGTGTAATGACCACCGCGAATTCGGCCGGGAAAAGGGACCAATACATCGCCCTGACCGCCGACTTTGCCGTGGGCTCCGGTATAACCGGTGACAATGTCCTGATTGTCACCGTCCTGAGTCGCACGCCAAAGGCCGCGCAGAGACGCCCCAAACGGCGACACCTTGCA
>JBBRKX010000371.1:0-5744 GCA_038231675.1 Chthonomonadales bacterium
AGAGGTCATAACCCCTGGAGAACCAGCGCCCGAGGTTGTCGGCCGCGCCGGTGAAATAGCCCTGTTCATGAAGAAGCTCGGCCAGCAGTTTGATCCCCCCGACCGGCTCGGGAGTGCCGGATTGGCTGGTGATCTGATGGGCATAAATGTCCTTGCCCGTCATCATCGTGGTATGACCGGGAAACGTGGGGATGTGTGGGCTGAAGAAGTCCGTGAAAAGCACTCCCTCGGAGGCAAATTTATCCAGGTGCGGACTGGTGGCGCGGAAGTGGCCATAACATCCAAGTCGGTCGGCGCGCGTTGTGTCCAGGCTCACAAGAATCACGTTTGTCATCGGGCAAAGTATCCTAACCGATTTTTCGGTTTATTCCCTCCGCGGCATGGAAACTCCTGCGATAACATGGATGTTCACTCCGCCGGCCCGAACGCGCCAATCGGCGCGGGAGAGCGTGAGAGCCGTCGTTGGTTGAGGAGATCTGCACTTTCCTATAAACGTTGCCGATAATGAAATACCGGCAGGACTGCGTAAGCGTCCCATGTCGGTTCTTATATGCGCGCAACGACTATGCGGTCCAGCGCTATGGGTATTGAATTTTCTCTGAGGTCCCGCGAGTAATATGGCGCGGAGAGGACAATACATTCGTGACACAAGGCGAAAGAAGATTTGCAATCAAGTGGGGATTGTATGCGACGCACCCGTCCGGCGAGATCGTTCGCGGGCGTACCTACCACGTAGGCGCGACCGGCTTTCTATTTCAGCCGCAGACCCGATATCAACAGGGTGACGTTATGGATATCGATATCTATTTCACCCCCACGCAATCCGTTCACTGTACCGGCCAGATCATCAATTCAAAGCCGCCGTACCAGGTGCGCTTTCTCCGTTTTTCGCCCGAGAACCGGGCATTATGGCAGGAGAAACTACTGGATCTGCTGCGCGCGAAAAAGCAAAAGGAAGAAGCCGAAGCGGCCAAAAACTCTTTGTGACTGACCCCTTCCAGCGTCATTGACGCCCAAGAGTATATGTCATCAGGCCCATCAGGCCTATAAAGTAGAAAGAGCGGGCCGGAGGATGCATCCTCCGGCCCGCTCTTTCTACGCCACTTTGAGCGCTGGAACCGGCGCTGCAAACACGGACTCGAAGAATATCTGCCTCTTCACTTCGTTCAGAGAGGTCTGACCGGAGATCACGCGCCTGCAAGCCTCCGTCTGCATCGGAACATACCCGAACCGGCTGCTGATGTTACGAACCACCTCCAGATGCTCCTGCGAAGCGATGGCCTTCTGAACTTCCGGCGGAGTCGGGAAAACCTCGTGAACGCCGGCCCGACCTCGGTAACCCGTGGACTGACACTGCGGGCATCCCTTAGGCCGGTACAGAAGAGGAATATCATCGTCAAAATGGCGGGCGAATACCTCTCGATCCTCGGAAGAGGGCGCATATTGTTGCCTGCAGGAAGGGCACAGAGTACGAACAAGCCGTTGCGCGGTCACCCCGATCAACGCGGTGCTCAGCAGGAAGGGCTCGATGCCCATGTCGGAGAGCCGAGGGATCGCACTCGCCGCATCGTTACAGTGGAGAGTGCTGAGCACGAGATGCCCGGTAAGGGCGGCGCGGATCGCGGTTTCCGCCGTTTCCTTGTCTCGGATCTCGCCTACCAGAACCACGTCCGGATCCTGTCGCAAAATGGCGCGCAATTGCGCGGCAAAGGTGAGGCCCACCTTTTCATTGACGCTGGACTGGTTGATGCCATCGAGATCGTATTCGACGGGATCCTCACAGGTCATGATATTGTTGGTGACTTCTTTCAACTGGTTTACGGCCGCATAGAGAGTGGTCGTTTTGCCGCTTCCGGTTGGACCTGTCACCAGGACCAGCCCGTACGGCTTCTTGATCATGTTTTCGAACAGATGCTTGTTGTGATCCGTAAAACCCAGATCGGTGAGTCGTCGGACCGTTGCGCCTTTGTCGAGGACGCGCAATACGATGCGTTGTCCATGATAGTTCGGCAGGACGGAAACACGAAGGTCGACCGTCCGCCCGTCCAGGGATACGCCGATGCGTCCATCCTGTGGGATGCGGTATTCGACGATATCGATCTGCGCCATGATCTTGATTCGCGCGATGAGAGCTGCTTTGAGCTTGACGGGTATCTCGTGGACCTGCTGGAGTTGACCATCGATCCGGTAGCGGATCTCCACACGATCCTTGCGCGGCTCTACGTGGACATCACTCGCCCGCATTCGGATGGCTTCCACGATGATCTGGTTGACGAGACCGACGACAGGGCGCATCTCCGCTTCGGTGATCGAGTCGCTCTCGCTGCCGTCTCCGCCGTCAGTCTTAAATTCGACCATGGCTTCGGTCACGAGACTCTTGAGCTTATCCGCAGATTGCGTAACACGAGAGTCTGTGGCCTCGAGCGCTATCAGTAGCCGCTCCTCATCGACCAGGACAGGCTCAACGCGCATTTTGGTGAGATTTCGCACCAGGTCTATGGCGTCGATATCACCGGGGTCGCGCATGGCGAGCACCAGACAATTCCCGGAGACTCGCACCGGGAGCACGACATGTTTTACGCAAACACTCCGCGGCAAAAGGGCGACCGCTTCCGGGTTCGGTGGGTTGTGCTGAAGCTGCCATGCGGTGACGCCCTTCTGAATGGCGCACACCTGGAGGAGTCGCTCCTGCGAAATATAGCCTTGCTGTACGAGGATCTGACCAATGGGTTGGAAATGCTTTTGCTGAAGATCTAGGGCGTGATCAAGTTGCTCCAAAGTGATCATCTTGTGATCGAGCAGTAACTCACCCAACCGTTTTCTGGATGAAAACATATTATTTTTGCCTGCTTGCTACAATAGGTGTGCGCGGATTATGGCGCGTTGTCATTGATTTCTATTATTCGGTCGCCGTGCGGTGTCGAAAATTGGAATGCGGCCCGGCCGGCTTTGGAAGCCCATTAAAGTTGCCGTGCCTTGAATACGTTCCTATTATAGGTGCTGGGTGGCAGTGGAAAGAGGGCAGCGCGCAAATACCGGAAGAAGTACCAGGGAGGGTCGGAAATGCTGTCGGCGGCGTTGGGCCAGGGTTTCGGCAAGCGTAAGAGGGGATCCGGGAGGAGGCCAAGCGCGATTGTGGTCGCGCTCGGACGGTTTATTGGACGGTGGATTAGAACTTTAGTCTATCCACGTTTTGTTTATTGATTTCCAGCCTGAGAGGAAGCGTCACGGTTGGGCCGTTCACTGTTACGGTTCCCGTTTCTCCAGGAATCGCCTGGCCGTTTATGGGGTGCTTGCCGTTCAGTGCGTCGATGACGAGCTTTGCCGTAAGGTAGGTCAACTTTTGAGGATCCCATAAGTACAGGCCGGTCACCGAACCGTCCTGCAGGTACGGTTTGTTTTCGCTTGGAAGACCAAGACCCCAGACCTTGACTTTGCCGACGCGGTGGGTAGTGCGTAGCGCCTGTCCCGCCGCCGCCGGACTTGGCGAATTGACGCAGGCGATGCCGGCGACGTTAGGGTATTGCGTGAGCTTTGCGGTCGCCATCTGAGTCGCCAGACTCTTGTCGTCGTTATTGTAGTTGATCGGCTGAAGAATATGAACGTTGGGGTGTTTTTTTGCTTCCTGCGCGATTCCCTCCAAATGCTTGTTCAGGTTCTCGGCAGTCTGTCCCCCGCTGAAGATAAGCACATCGCCTTTATCGTCGATGCTTTTCGCCAATGCAGAAAAGATATCGGCGCCTATTTGAACGTCGTCCGTGGCGGCCACATAGAATTTTCGGTCGCTTGCGGGAGCGTCGGAATCCCATGTGAAAACCTGTATACCGGCTTGCGTGGCTTTATGGATCACGGGAACGATGGCTCCGGCATCGTTAGGAGACACTACGATCGCATCCACATGGTTCACAATAGCCTGGTCGATGATCTGGCCCTGCTGATCCGCGCTTGCGATGGTCGGCGCCTGATACTTTACTTCGGCATTTAGCGCAGGATCGTCATTTGCCTGTTGCGCGCCGGCTCGACAGGCCTCACTATACGAAATGCCGCCGACCTTAAACACAAACAGGACCTTCTTTTTTGCGCCTGTGTTTGCGGTTGGGTTTGTGGGCGCATTGCCTCCGGAAGGCGGAGGCGCCGTATTGCCGTTTTCCTTGGTGCAGCCCGTAAGGAGCAGGGCCGCGAGGCTCGCGGCGCAAATTGCGTAGGGCAGGTTCCTATTCGCGTTCCAATAGCTCGATCTTCTCAATGACATATTTTCTCCCTCGTCGGATATCGGTGTCTTACAGATTCCAATCGGACAGTCCGGCACTATTCATCGAGTCCTTCGAGAAGCGCCACGGCCTCCCGTACGGACTCCGCAAAGGCATGGATGGTGGTGTCCACCTGCTCCGCCGTTACGACGAGCGGCGGCTCCATGCGAATCACGTTGGGGTTGTTCAGCGTGTACGCGGCGATAACGCCGTGCCTCACCATTGCATTGATGGTCAGCTCAGCGACGTCCTTGATGGCGAACTCGACGCCGATCATCAGGCCTTTGCCACGTACGGCGCGCAGGACAGTGGGAATTTCCGCCTGGACGGCGCGGAGGCCCGCCAATAGCTGCTCGCCCCGTTCGAGAGCACGGGCCGGCAAATTTTCTGCTTCTATCACTTCCAGAGCGGCTAAAGCGGCGGCGCAGGCAAGGGGATTGCCGCCAAAGGTGCTGGTATGAATGAGCGGATTTTCTCCAAAGGCGCGACCCCATATGGCGGGCGTGGCGATGGTTGCGCCGATGGGCATTACTCCGCCTCCGAGCGCCTTTGCAAGCGTCATGATGTCGGGCGTCACATCGTCGTACTCCACCGCGAACATGCGCCCCGTCCGCCCACATCCCGTCTGCACTTCATCGACGATCAACAGTATCCCGCGTTCATCACAAAGGCGTCGGAGCCCCTGCATGTAGCCGGGAGAGGCGGTAATGATGCCTCCCTCGCCCTGAATAGGCTCGATGATGACTGCGGCGGTATGCGCATCAATTGCGTTTGCCGCCGCATCGAGATCATCAAAAGGCACATGCGCATAGCCGGGCACCATGGGTTCGAATGGTTTACGATATTTTTCGCGGCCTGTCGCCGCGAGGCTGCCCATGCTCTTGCCATGGTACGCGCCGATCGTGCTTACAAAGCCTGTTTTTCCGGTGGCGATACGGGCAATTTTCAGCGCCGCCTCGACCGCTTCGGTTCCGCTGTTTGAAAAAAAAGTGTACTGCAGATTCCCAGGAGTGATCCGCGCAAGTTTTTCCGCCAGCAACGCCTGAGGTTCACTGAAGAATTGGCGGGTAGAAAGCGGGATCTGGTCCAGTTGGCGGTGCACGGCCTGAACCACGCGTGGGTGACGGTGGCCGACCGAAAACACTCCAAATCCCCCGACAAAATCCAGATATCGTGCGCCGGAAAGGGTGGTGATGATACAGCCTTCGGCGGATGCCTCCACGTCGGCAAATCCCCCGAACTGCAATAGCCGCGTCAGACCAGGATTTACAAAGTCCCTATACTTCTCGATCACGCTGTCGATATGCGCCTGCACCGAGGGAGACACTGTCGGCGATCCGTCCGTCGCCGACTCATAATCTGGCATACCTTGTCTACTCCTTATCCTCCGCGCTTTTTTTTCTCGAAAGAATTTTACCAGGCCGCGCGTCGCCATCCATGGCAGTGCTCTCCAACGTTCCCATTCGTTTCATTCAGCTCGTTTCATTCAGCTCG
>JBBRKX010000372.1:0-5742 GCA_038231675.1 Chthonomonadales bacterium
ATTGTCTCTGGCGCTCAGCAGGTCTGGCGGGCGCGTAATGACGATGGCGCTCAGACCGTAGCTCTCTTCAATACACAGGACAAAACGGCCGAGGTGACGGCGAAATGGAGCGATCTTGGCATCCCTGGAAGGGCAACGGTGCGCGACCTGTGGTCTCACTCCGACCTTGGCATCCAGGAGTCCGGTTTCACGGCGTCCCTGGCTCCGCATGCATCGCGGTTGCTAAAGATTGTCCCCATGGCTCTTATCCCCTCGCCCTGACGGTGCGCACGGACGGGAAGCCAGGGAGCGGAACGCGCATAGAGGCGCCGACGGTTAAAATTCGTGACGTCCGCTGTGCAGGCGGAAACACCAATGGGAACAGGCGTCATGCGGCCCATCAGCTAGCGAAAACACATAAGGATGAGGATTTTAAAGTGAAGAAAATAAATGGATCTGCCGCCAGTGCGCTGCGGAGCGCGCTGTTGCTGGCAGGTTTGTGTTTGTCGGTAGGGTCCGCCAGGGCCAATGACGCCATGTTTCCGCCATCGGATGCTGCCCGTCCCTTTATCCGCTTCGACGAGCGCGGCTTCCTCGTCAACGGCAAGCGCACTTTTCTTACTTCAGGCGGCATCGAGTACGCACGCGTTCCCCACGCGCAGTGGCGGGATCGACTGATGCGATTCAAGCGGGCGGGCTTCAACACCGTCGAGATGTATAACTTCTGGAACGCGCATGAGCCCCAGGAAGGAAAGTTCGACTTCGCGGGGGACCATGACCTGGACGCGTTCCTGAAGCTGATCAAAGAGCTGGGAATGTATGCGATATGCCGGGTCGGGCCGTACTACTGCGCCGAATGGGACAGCGGTGGATACCCGATCTGGCTTCGCTTCAAGCCAGGCGTCCGGGTACGCGAGGATAACCCCGAATTTGAAAAGTATGTCGATCGGTTTCTAGACAAAATCATGCCGATCATCGCCTCGAATCAGATCAACCGGGGCGGTTCGGTCATTATGGTGCAGCTAGAAAACGAGCATCCCCAGGGCTGGGGCACCGAAATGCCGAACGGATATTTTCGGCATTTGCGCGAAAAGGCTGTTGCGCTTGGCCTCGAAGTACCGTACTTCTTCAGCGGCCTGCACCATGGATCGGACCCGGCGGGCGACAATCCCTGGGACAGCAAGAGGCGGCCCGGACCCTGGTTCACCACCGAGTTCTGGCCCGGCTGGTATTCGGATTACGGTCCTTTGAACGCAGGCGACTTCCGGCGGTTCGATCGCGGAGACTGGAAGATCCTGGCGTACGGCGGCAACGGCTACAACTTTTACATGCTCCATGGCGGCACAAACTTCGGCTACACCAACAACAACGAAGACGCTTCCAGTTATGACTACGGCGCGGCGGTTGGGCAGACAGGCGACCTGCGGCCCATCTATTACCGCTTCAAACGGACGGCATGGTTTGCACGTGGCTTCCAGGACATCCTGGAAGATAGCGAAAACGCCACGGACGCGTTCCAGGGCGCGGCGACCGCAGGCGGTGTGCGTGTGACCGCGCGCAAGAGTCCGGTGGGAACGATCCTCTTCCTGGATAACAACAGCAATACGCCCATCAAGACGCAGGTAAAGGGCCCGGACGGCAAAGTGTATCCCGAAGCCGGGCCGACGACACTCGCGGCCGGGGAAATCATGCCAATCGTGGAGAATGCTCCCCTGACAGGCCACATCCGTCTGGTGCTGGCGGCGAGCCGAATCCTCGGCGTGGATCGAGCGGGCGACACGACCACTCTGGTGGCTTACGGTCCGGCGGGCGAGCCGGGCGAGCTGCGTTTTGATGCGCCACCAGGTGCGAAGACGATGGGCGCGGGAAGCGTATGGAGCACGATGGGCACTCAGCAGACGCTCACTCTTACTTATCCCACGACCGGGCCGGCGGAATACCAACTGATCGCGGGCAAGGAGCAGGTGCGCGTGATTGCGGTGAGCGAGGAACTCGCGGATCGCACCTGGTTTGTGCCCGAAGGCGATAAGACCTATATCGTTTGCGGCCCCCATTATATTGGCGAGGTCATGGAAAAGTCGGGACGACTGCAAGGAACCATTGAACGTCCCGTGGACACGGCGACGTTCCCGATCACGGTGTTCGGCCCCGACATGGAAGGCAAATTGGCGAAGTTCACTACTTCCAGAGCGAGGAAGGCGAAAACACCCACGCTCTCCCCATGGGAGGCGCGGACCGCGCCGGAAGTTCAAGCCGATTATGCTGCCACGGCATGGCTCCACAGCGAGACACCCCTTCAAATGGGAGCGGACGGAGACGACAGCGCCTATGCCTGGTATCGCACGACGCTCAATGCTCCGGCGGCAGGGCGCTATGCGCTCTCGTTCGCGCATGGAGGAGACAAGCTTTTCGCCTTTCTGGATGGAAGTCGGCTCCCGGATACGGACACCAAAGCAAATTCCGTGCAGATAGATCTGACTGCGGGAAATCATGCATTGACCTTATTTGCCGCACACTACGGGCGCGACAAGCTATTCGGTTATCTAGGTGCACTCGATACGGTGGATGCCAAAGGCGTTATGGGGCCCGCGACGTTGCGTCTCGCGGGATCGGGTGTGCCCGTGGCGGGCTGGCGCGTAAAGAAGGCGGAGAACGGCTCCGAAGCGGTCCCCGCCGGCGACGCCGTAGGTTGGAACGACACCCAGACCGGCAAAGACGTTTTTAATAGTCGGCGGGGATTTGCATGGTATCAGGCGACCCTTCCCGCCAGTGCGGCAAAGCACAAATGGCTGCACTTCGAGACGGTCGATGACAATGGTGCTGTCTATTTGAACGGCTTGAAGCTTGCGAGCCATACGGGATATAAAGATGCATTCGACGTGATGCTGGATACCGCATGGCGCAACGAGGGTCCGAATGTCCTGACCGTCCTGGTGGAGAATACCGATGGCCCCGGTGGCATCATGGGCCCGGTCACCCTCACGTCCTATGACAATGAGGGCGCTGTAACGGGCTGGAGCATGCGAGGCGGGCCCTTTGATCCTGCTGCTGCCCCAGTGTGGAAGCCGCTGGGCGCACCGTCTGACGGCGCTAGCGGACCACGGATGTTCCGCGCGCGTTTCAATGCGCGCCGCCCCACAATCAAAGGGACCCACACGATACTGCGCATCGTGATGACGGGCATGTCGGCGGGGTTCGTCTGGCTGAACGGCCATAACCTGGGTCGTTATCCTGAAAAGGTGCCGGTAAACGGTCTTTATCTGCCGGAAAGCTGGCTACAGGCGGGCAAAAACACGATCATGGTTTTTGATGAGGAAGGCAAATCCCCCCATCAGGTTGCGCTGATGGAGGAGAAAGCCGCCAGTCGCATAGTCCAGGAGATGCTTCCCTGACGGCAGGCCGGCGGATATAACCGCCGTCAACAGTGGGGAGACCGCGTTTGCGGTCTCTCTCTCTTGTTATTCGGGCCGAGCGGTGCGGACGCGGTCCAGAAGAACGGCGGCCACGATGACGCCGCCTTTGACGATGAGTTGATAGAAGAACGGCACATTCATCAGGACAAGTCCATTATCGAGAACGCCGATGATAAATGCGCCGATGAGGGTGCCCATGATGGAGCCGACTCCACCGGAAAGGCTGGTCCCGCCAAGGATTACGGCGGCGATGGCATCCAGCTCATAGTTCTGGCCGCCCAGCGGCTGACCGCTTTCCAGCCGCGCGGAAAAGATCACTCCCGCAATGCCCGCGCAGATACCGGCGATCATATAAACACGCATGAGTGTCCAGGCGACGTTTACCCCGCTGAGGCGGGCGGCCTGCCGGTTCCCACCGATCGCATAGACATACCGCCCGAAGAGCGTACGGGTCAGAACAAAGTAGCTCACCATAAAGACCGCACCGGCAATGACCACCGGCCAGGGAATAGGGCCCAGCGAGCCGGACCCCAGAAAGGCGAACCCCAGGTCAGGTTTGATGAGCGGATAGCCTCCAGTGGCTACATACGCGAAACCGCGTAGATACGTGAGGGCTCCCAGAGTCACAATGAACGGTTGCAGCTTCACTTTGGCGATGAGGATGCCGTTGAACCCTCCGATCAGAGCGCCGATCGCCACCGCGCCGAGCACCGCGAAGGGCGTGGGAACCCCCTTCACGGCGAGCCACACCGACATCACTCCGGTCACCCCAAGCGCAGACCCGACACTCAAATCGACCCCACCCGTGAGGATGACGAACGTCATTCCCGCCGCAAGGATCGCGTTGACGGACACTTGCCGCATGATATTGACGAGGTTATCGGGCGTCGAAAAATGCGGTGCGGAAACGGCCATCACCACACACATCACGATAAGCACAAGTGCCATGCCAAGCTGTTGCCAGACTTGATACAACCGCATGCGCATGCTGGAGGCGCGTTCCGCCGGCTCCTCGCTCATTTCCATCCCTTATAACTGTTCACGTTCTCCTGCGTGACCAGCGTTACCGGAAGTTTGATCGTCTCTTGCGCGGGCTTCTTGCCTGCCGCAACCTGCGTCCCGATCTGAACGGCCATGGACCCCAGTCTACTCGGGTCCTGCGCGGCGCTGGCCGCGACGAGGCCATGCGCCTTCATATCGTTTACGATGTCCGGGGAACCGTCGATGCCGACGATAAAGAAATCCTTGCGGCCCGCCTGTTTCGCGGCGAGTTCCACGCCCAGCGCAGTGGGATCATTGATCGCGAAGACCGCATCCAGATGTGGGTTTGCCGTAAGAACCGTTGTTCCGAGCGAAAGGCCCTTGTCGCGAGACCCGTCGCCCACCTGCGTGGAAACCACTTTGATGCCGGGCGATTTGGCCAGCACATTGTTCATGCCCTTGATGCGGTCCTGCACGGCCGTAACCGGCGGGCCATCGAGCACCGCGATCACCCCCTTCCCATGCAGACGATCCACCATATACTGCGCCGCGATCTCGCCTGCCTGGACGTTGTCCGAGGTGATGGTCGCGCTTACCCCGCCCTCAGCTCCTACATCCACTGCGATGACGGGGATTCCCGCCTTGCGCGCCCGCGTGACCGCCGGAGCGATCCCCGCCGAGTCGACGGCATTCAGCACGATGAGGTCTACCTGCTGCTGAACGAAATCATCGATGATGTTGGTCTGGTTGCCGATATCATGTCGCCCGTCCTGTAAGGTTACGGTCGCGCCGATCTTCTTGCCTTCCGCCTCGGCGCCCGTCTGAATGGCGACAAAGAATGGATTCTCGATCGATTGCACCGTCAGCCCGATCGTACGGATTTTTTTGGCGCCGGTGGCCGGGCCGCTCTGGACATTCTGACTGCTTTCGGGTGGGTGATTACAGCCCGCCAGCACCAACAAAGCGCCTAATAGACACGGGCTTCCCAATCGAAAACCTCGCAATAATTTACTCGTCATTGGGCATAACTTTCTTTGCAAAAGAACGCACTTTGAATTAACGTATGGGCTCCGTAACGGCCAGAATGGTTCTGGCCGCCGGATTCAACCGATCCCAGGTCTCACGGGTCAGGTAGTTTTGCCATTCCGTCTGCGGGGGGTTATGGCGGCGGCAGAAGTACCCATGCACCACGCGACGGGTCCCCTGTGTGCGGTTTACGGTGCCGCCGTGCCAGACATGGCTGTTCATGATGATCACGTCGCCCGTGTTGCCCTGTGCGAGAATCTGGTCAGGATGCGGGGCGGAGGGGTCCGGCATGACGTCGGAAGGTGACTTTCCTTCGATGTGGGTGCCCGGCACCAGACGCGTC
>JBBRKX010000373.1:0-5736 GCA_038231675.1 Chthonomonadales bacterium
AAGCACCTGCGTGACGTGGAATGCGTCTATATTGACCCCAAAAACAAAACGCTGGTTTTTGCCAAGCGCAGTGGCGAAATCATCAAAGCGTTATCCCTCGACAAGGAACTCGAAATAGTGGCGAAATGGCAGCAAGAGGCCAGAGAACGGAACGCGAACGCAGTGAAGCGTTAGTAGGGAAAGAAGCGCTGATAAATGTAGAAGATGCTGAGGTGTTCTTTGTACAACCGGAAATTGTTGAAGCTTAGCCAGTCCCTAAAACCTTCGATTCGCGGATAGAACGCCTGTTCGATAAAAACCGGGGTATTCTTCTCAAAAAACAACAGCCTGTCTCAAAACCAGGAGTTTTAAGACAGGCGCATTTTATGTAACCGAAACGACCGTTTTCTTGCTCATGAGAAAACGGTCGTTTGCGCGGACTATTCTCCCTGCGTGGCTATCCACCAGGTGGGGTCGGATTTTCCTGTTCTCTTTACAGAGTACGCGCCGCTTCACGCGCCTGCTGAATCGCCACTGAATCCGGCTTCTCTTTGCCTGGCATCCAGTAGACCGAAGTTGCCAGGAGATAGGGTCGCCATACCGGAGCCACTCGTTCCGCATCTTCAAAGATCGCGATGGGAAATTTGATGTCGTGGGCGTTTACGGTCGCTTTGGCGACAACCAGGCGGCGCGCTACCTGCTGGAAAACGTCCATATCGGGTGTATGCTGCGCCAGAGAAAAGACTTTCTGCGCGGCTTCGTAGGGATGCGAACCCAATGTGGCAGCGATCTCCTCCGTGGCGATGGCGGCACTCTCAGATACAGGAACAGTTTGCAATTCGTCAATCTTGAGGGTACTTGCCCGCCATTGCGGATCGCTTTCTATCTTGCGGCGACGTGCCTGGCACTGCCAGCAATCGCCTGTAGAAGGATCAGCAGCCGATGCGCGGGATCGCCGCTCATGCTAAATGCATAGTGCAGCGCATTGGCTGCGGTGTTGGCATGAAGAGAATGCCCATCATCCGCTTTTCGCATCATCACTTCTCCGGCATGAAGATGGATCGCATCCCACACGGCTCCAGCATACGAGCGTTCGGTACTCAGTTGCGCGACCACCAACGTTGACGCTTCCTCCACCTTCAGGTCGCGCATCAGCGCCAGCAGTGCGCGTGTCAATCTGGGATCGCTGCGGTTGGCTGCCCACCCTCCCGGCAGTGTGTGCAGAGCCTGGGCAACCCGTTCGCGGTTGGGGCGATAAGTCGTGTCCCCCTGACAAATAAGCCGTTCCAGAACCCAGCGCAGAATAGGCTCCGCATGCTGCCAACCGATGGTCGGGAGCGCTCGCCAGACGCTGCTCAACGCAATGGCATTGTGTCCAATATCCACACAGTCCTTCGCGCCATAAGCCCACAGCAACTCCATAACACGGTGAATTCCCTGGCTGCGCATCAGGCAGATCAGGGCCGATTCCGCTTTGGCGTAGTCCATCTGGTCTAACCCGACATGGAATTCCGCTTCCGCTTTCTCTTCAGAAGGCAGGATGCCCTTGAAGGGAACAAGATGGACGGGATTGTTGGCGTGCCAATTGTGCCAATACTTGTAGTTGTTCAAGGACCAGAACAACGGCAATAAACGTTCCGCAACAGGAGCATCCAGGCTGAGTTGATGCGCGGAATGAATGACGAACACGCTGTGTCCGATGGTACTGGGGCCGCGTAAGGCGGCGAGGAAGAGTGCGGCGAGGAAACGCCGGTAGGACATTCCCCCGTGAAGTTGTTCCACCAACATTTCCGGGCAGCGTTCAATCGGCGTCGCTTCGATGAGACGCACGACAGGTTCAATATCAGAGCTGTAGCGAACCAGATCGGGCGTCACTTGTGGCTCTTGCGCCGCCGCAGCGCTGAGTGGGAAGAAAACGGTCAGATCACTCGATCCCAACGTGGCTCCTAGAGCTGTGTTTTGCAGAAAGCGTCTGCGCGAGGTACGCCTGGACATCTTGAGTTCCTTTCAAAACAAAGAGCAACCAATAACCTGGGAAGGCAGGGGCACTGGACATCATTCCACCTTACCATAAGAGAGAATGGACTATAGTTAGGTTGTGCAGGACAAGACTGCGCGCAATATGCTATAATCCAAGAAGTTGATTGGATTATAAGAGCTATTAAATAATATGTCAAGTGTAAACTTGGAAAATAGCAGATTTTTTGCAGAGCCAGCAGACCGCTTTCTGCTGTCGCTTACTCAGCGACGGTTTCAACAACCGCATGCATGTTTTTTGACGCAACGACAATGCTAGCCCGCGAGTTCGCTTCGCTATCACTGCGCGATCAGCCGGGCTGGGTTACCTTCAGCCTCTTTTCTAACGGCAAGCCCTGGGAAGCCGGGGATCCATTTGGATTGGGCCGCAAACAACTATGAAAATTACCCGAATCCTCGCTTACCGCGTTGAATTGCCGCTGCACGAGACCACGTACAAGTGGTCTGGAGGGAAGTCGATAACGGTCTTCGACAGCACAATCGTCGGCGTGGAGACCGACGCTGGTCTTACGGGCTACGGCGAAGTGTGCCCGCTCGGCCCGTTTTACCTGCCGGCATACGCGGAAGGGGTCCGTGCCGGTCTGCGCGAATTGGGTCCCCATTTGCTTGGAGAAGACCCACGGCAGGTAGGCAAGCTGAACCGTAGGATGGATGCTGTTCTCAAGGGCCATCCTTACGTTAAGAGCGGTGTCGACATTGCCTGCTGGGACATTCTTGGTCAGTTTGCCGGGCTCCCCGTTTGCGAACTCCTCGGTGGCCGATACGGCGAGGATGTGGTCCTTTATCGGGCCATCTCACAGGAATCGCCTGAGGAGATGGCGAACCGTGTTGCGGCGTATCGGTCTGAAGGATATCGCCGGTTTCAGCTCAAGGTCGGTGGCGATCCGGATGTGGATATCGCGCGTATCCATGCGGTTGCGGCAAAGCTCCAACCGGGCGACCGGCTCATCGCGGACGCGAACACCGGTTGGACGCAGCATGAAGCGATGCGTGTGGTGCGCGGCGTGCGCGATGTGGACGTATATATTGAGCAGCCCTGTCTCACGTATGAGGAATGTCTGAGCGTGCGCCGGCATACCGATCATCCTTTTGTTCTCGATGAGAACATCGACGATCTGAATATCCTACTCCGTGCCAGAGCCGATCTGGCGATGGACGTGGTGAACTTAAAGATCAGCAAGCTCGGTGGTCTTACAAAAACGCGGCAGGCACGCGACCTATGTGTAAGCATGGGAATCGCCATGACACTGGAGGATAGCTGGGGCAGTGACATCGCCACCGCCGCGATCGCGCATCTCGCGCACAGCACGCCTCCCGAACTTCTCTTCACGACCACGGATTTCAACAGCTACGTCGCTGTTTCGACCGCCGAAGGCGCACCAAGACGCGTACAGGGTCGCATGTCCGCTTCAAAGGCGCCCGGCCTGGGCATCGCCCCGCGTATGGAGGTCCTCCGCGACCCCGTAGTCGTGATCGAGTAGTACACAATGGAAGGGAGATCGTCCCGGTGAAACCGAATATCCATGGCCTTGTCCGCATCCTGCCCGCGCTCCTCGCCGTAGGGGCCTGTTCTGTCCCAGCGGAGGCACAACAGACCGAAGCCCAACCGCCGAAACTCGTCTCGGAGGGGTTGGGCGGCTATATCAGCATGGATGTGCCTGCACCACCCGAAGAGTACGGGTACGGCGTAAGCCTTTACGCCACCGCCTGGCCGCTTGTGGAGCGCCCCCTCCGTGATTTCCAGATCGGACTGGCCTCCATCTGGATCGTGCCGGAGAACCGCAAGATCAACTATTCGCTGCTCCCCACCGGCACCGTCGCCCGCGACAACTGGCCGGAGCGCGGCCCCAGTTACCGCGATGTCTTCCAGACCATCGAGGGCGGTCTCGGCTTCTGGGCCAGCACCCAGTTCGGAGCGACTACGCCGAAGTTCCGGATGAACGGCACCGCCAACGGCTACAACCATGAGATCTCGGCGCCTGGCTGGGGGTTCGGCAACACGGCGGCTCTCAAACCCGACCAGATGGGCATCGCACAGCTCAGTGCGCACCTCCTCGTCCCCCCGGACGGCCTCACCTTTAAGAATGGCACCTGCGGCGACCTCCTCGGCTACGCCTGGATGGCGCTGCCGTTGACGAGGCCGCAGGCCACGACCGCCGGACTGCAGGTGCCGACAGGGAACCAGTGCTGGACCCTCTTTCTTAACGCAAAGAACTTCAAAGGGCCAGTCGCTTTCTACACGCCGGTCACTTGGAGCCGCATCGCACGCATTCACCCTCCCGCCATCGCGCGGGGGCTGGACGCTCGACCAGGGCTGGTCACGGGCGGCGCCATCGAAGTCAACACGGTGCCGCGCCTCGTCAGCAAACCGATCGGTGGCGTCACCTACACCCGCATTCCCCGCCTGCAGTTCCCAGCGGACAAAGAGGGGCGAACCATCCTCATCCATAAGCTGACGCACTACTCGAAGGACGCCCTCTACCATCAGGTGGAGCGCTGGCTTGCTGGAGGCGACGCTCCCTCCGGACGCTTCGATCCGAAGGGAGCTGTCGTGCTGCCCTGCACTGCCCGCCCCCTCAGCCTGCGGCAGGGACAGGAGCGACTTCCTATCCAGGGCTGCGAAAACTGGGTGGAGGCACGCGCCTTCGACCGGAACACCTTTGGCCTCCAGTGGAAGCCGTCCGTCCTGGAGCCCTGGACCGGCGCCATCCAGCGTGCCTCTCTCCCCGAGTACTGCCGCCTGGAGGGGAACACGCTCACGGCAGTGAGAGCGGAGGCGGTGCCCGACGCCACTGGATTGAAGCCGGCCCGGTTCCCGGCCGCCACAGGCCACGCCTACACCTCGCCGGAGAGTGGAGACAACGTCTGGCAGAAGCCCGGCCCAAAGGCGGGCCCCTTCAAAGTCAGGCTTACCGACGGCAGTGTGGTCACCTACTACTGGTACCGTTTCATCGATCAACCCGCTCTGCAGGACGCGGACCTGAGCGACGACGAGAAGAGTCGCCTGCAGGCCATTGTAGAGAAGATCCACGCCCACTGGACGCCGCAAAAGGTGTACATGTCTCCTCCCGAAACGGGCGCACTCACAACGCTCGACCCGGCGCTGCTGGTCCGGCCGCCGAAAGGGCTTGAGGTCGGTTACGTTCCAATCACGGTACGCCAGTCCACCCGGTAAGCTTGCAAAAGGAGACGTGCATGACGGCCCCATCAAGAACCTCTTCCAGGCCATCGCCCTCATTCTGCTCCATCGACAGCCATCGGCGCTGTACGCGGACAGCGCGAAGGGGCCGATCAAGGTCTTCATTCTCGCCGGGCAGTCCAATATGGGGGGCAGGCCCTGGTGCGCGCTACAGACACGGCGAGCCATGAGAATCCTGGCACGCTGATCGCCAGCTGACTGATCCGACGAAAGCGCCCTTACTCAACCCCAGTATTGGGTTGAATGAGAGAGGCGGTGGTTCCGAGTAAAATGGAGTTACCAGACTTCAAATACTCAGGAGCCACCGCCATGAGCAGTATAGTCGATTGCTTAACCCAAATCTATGTCTTCAATGAGCAACATGCCTTGCATATCTTCCTTAGCTGGAGTATTTCGGTCGGAATGTGTCAAGGGTCCTGAGACAAAATTGTCAAACTTTTTTGTGTAGCAAGCGGCCATTATTCCCAACGGCTTGCACGGCGGCTCGGCACCCGTAGCGCGCGGCTTTCGCCGTCGCGCCG
>JBBRKX010000374.1:0-5718 GCA_038231675.1 Chthonomonadales bacterium
AAGAGACCGATCCAAAGCTGCAGAGGCAGTTTTCGAAAAGGTCAGCGACCGACCGTGGCACGCGCCAGATATCGGCTGAACAAAGGGACTGGATCGTTGACTGGTTGTCTATTTTCTAGCGGATTGGCTAGCCGATTGTTGCAGGCGTTTCGGTGTCCTGCGGTATTTGTTTAGTATCAATATGTTATTCCCGAAGTTGTTATTTGCGCCACACAACGTATCAGACGGCTTTTAGCTGTAGTGGCAACACCCTGTTCTAAAACAATCGCTCGTCCAACTCCAACCGGCGACCTAATTTACGGTGTGTCTGACAATCAACAGGGAGAACAGCTTCATGCGTAAACCCCTCCTCATATTAATGGCCCTGTTATTTGCGGGCGCTCTGGCATTCGGCCAGTTTGCGTCTCGAGTGTTTGTGGGCCGCCAGCCCGACGGGAACTTTGTAGTCTCTACCGGCCAGTGCATCCTGCCCGGCTCCATTGCTTTCTACGGACGCCCCATCGATGTCGCGCTGCATCCCCGCGGAGAGCTGCTGGCTGTTCTCGACCACAGCTCCGTGTTTCTCGTCACTCGAGCGGGAATGGTTGCGGGGTCGTTCTGTCCCACCGCAGGCCGCTCTTCGTTCCGAGGATGTGTATGGACACCTGCGGGCAAGTACCTTTACGTCAGTCTCGGCCACGGCAATCTGCAGCGATTTCGTCTGGTTGGCCGCCGGCTTTTGCCTGACGCAATTGTGCAGCTCAATCAACCAGGTACGAAGCGAAATCCCGTTCCGGGAGGGATGGTAATCACCAGGGACAGCCGTCGCCTGTTTGTTGCCTGCGCCAGCCGCAGCGCGGTCGTGGAGGTAGACGTTCAGACAAACAGCCGGATACGAGATTGGAAGGTCCAGAATATCCCCTTCGAGGCGAAGCTGACCGCGGACGAGACAGTGCTCGTCGTCTCGAACTGGGCCGGGCGGAAGGCGAGAGAAGGTGAAGAAAGAGCCGATAGCGGTGGAACAGATGTTGCCGTTGATGCCCGGGGAATACCATCGAGCGGGTCGGTGAGTCTAATTGACCTCAGATCGGGACGCCGCAAGGATGTTCTCGTGGGGCTGCATCCTGCGGGCATAGCGATAAGAGGAAATTACGCGTATGTTGCCAATGCCGGGAGTGATACCATATCCGAAATTGACGTGCAGCGTGCCCGCGTAACGCGTACTATTCCTGTTCACAGAGGACCACGGCGGCTCTTCGGCAGCATGCCGAACACACTGGCAATATATGGCGACAAGCTCTACGCCTGCTGCGGCGGCGACAACGCAATCTGTGAGATCGACCTGTCATCCGGCAGAGCGAAGGGGTTCCGACCGGCCGGATTCTATCCGGTCGGCATTCAGATTAGTGCGGACGGGCGCAGCGCCTACGTCGTGAACACGAAGGGGAACGGTTCCGTTAGCGGTACGTCTCGCGGCCGGCCCGGGAATGTTCATCATTTCCAGGGGTCGGTTTCGGTCGTCGATCTCAGCAGTGACCTTCGGCAAAGTACGAGGCTGGTCTCCTTCCTTGCAAATAGATTCCGCGCCGGCCGGTCGCCTAATCCGAACCTTGCGGTTTACAAAGGCGCTGTCAAGCACGTCCTCTACATCATCAAGGAGAACCGCACATACGATTCGATACTTGGTGATATGCAGAAGGGTAACGGGTATGCGCGGTTCTGCATGTATGGGGAAGCCGCAACGCCCAACCATCACGCAATCGCTCGCGAGTTCGGACTGTTCGATAATGCCTACGTGAGCGGCACCAACAGCGCGGAGGGACATCAGTGGGCAGTCGAGGGGCTGGCGAATGATTACATAGAGCGGTTCTATTCATCGTATGCGCGGAGTTACCCGTTCGACGGCAGTGACCCGATGGCGTACGCGAGCAGCGGGTTCATCTGGGACGCGGCGATACGGAGAGGAAAGTCCGTTCGGATTTACGGCGAGTTTTGCAGAGCGGCACGAGCCAAATTGAGTCCACATCCCAAAACATGGCTTGAAGCGTGGCAGGACCGTGAATCGGGCGCCAATCGCATTCGCGTCCGGGCGCACACAGACGTTGCAGGCATGCGCAAGCTGATTCATCCCAATGTTATCGGATGGCCCCTGGTGATGAGCGACCAATGGCGCGCAGACCGGTTCATAGAAGATTACCGGAGCTTAAGCAAAGCAGACAGGGTCCCTAATTTGATGATCCTGACACTGCCGGCCGACCATACGGAGGGACTAAACCCAGGATTCCCCACGCCGAGAGCAATGATGGCCGACAACGACCTTGCGCTTGGCCGCGTGGTGGAGGCTGTATCGAAAAGCGCGCAGTGGAGAGAAACCTGTGTCTTCGTGATGGAAGACGACGCGCAGTTTGGCCTTGACCATGTGGACGGGCACCGCACCGTCGCCTTCGTGGCGAGCCCCTTTGTGCGTCGCGGCGTCGTGGACTCGACGCTTTACACTCAGATTTCCGTCGTTCGGTCCATAGGTCTCATGCTCGGGCTGGACCCCATGAACCGGTTCGACGCGCTTGCCACGCCGTTCACCGCGTGCTTCACCGACACACTGAACCTGCGACCCTACACAGCTTTGCCGGCCACGGTGCGTCTGGACGAGATGAACCGGCCTTTCGGTGCGCTGCGCGGCCAGGACAGATTGTGGGCCAAGCGGTCTGCTGAACTGGACTGGGGGGACGTAGATTCCGCTGACTGGGCGACACTGAACCGTATCCTTTGGTATGATGCGCGACCCGACAGCCGGTATCCATTTGAAGGCTGAGGGACTGTCGACGTGCTCTTGCCGCATATCGGTCACAACAATCGGGACATTATAGAAAATGGGATTTCCCGCTCCTCCTGATAAGTCTATGCCATGACGACCACGCAGGCGGCGAAGGATGCGGTTTCGCCGGGTCCGGTTTCAGGAATCGCTTGACAGCCTCAGCCAAACGGCGTATAGTGGCCATGCAAGTCCTTTTGATCATCGATGTCCTTCGTATTTCCGGTGTTCCAAGGAGAATCCGAACGCAAATGGTACGTTTTGCCCCCCCCATTTATGTAGCCGCATGTCTATGTAAATGGCTCTCGTCCGCGCTGGTAATCCTCTTCATCAATCTCACAATCCCGTCATTCGCCGGCCACTACACAGCTGCGTCCTATTCCGGAGGAACTTACAACGTCGGATTCGGGAACAATGACGACTACGCCATGGGAAGCGCGTGGGGATGCGGCCCGGCGGCTTATGGTCCTCAATCTATCACGTGCTCGGGCGCGATCACCTCAACCTTCGCCTGGGTGCCGGATGCCCTTGGGGACAATCCGCCGGACCAGGTTGTCATCCAGGAGACGTGTTACGCGAACTGGCACGGGTTTGGAACCTCCGCAGCCCCGACCGGAAGTTCGAACAACGGACTCGGATTTGCCGAGGTTACTTCCGTCAATGGTAATAACGCGGGCGGCCCCTCCTCCGGCCCTCGGTATATGATTGTCAGCGGCACCACCTCGCTAACAATTACGACCTCTCCTTCCGCCTCCGACAGCGTCCCGAGCGGGCAGCTGTATGCCAACATCACATACAGCTCCAGTGCGGCACCGGTGTCAATCGACCTGAGCGGTGGAATCGGAACCAATTGGGCCAAGCGTTACCTCATCGGACAGCAGGTCTCGGCTTACCTGGAAACAGGTGGTCTGTTGGCTTCCTACGTTCACTGGTCGATCGTTGGCGGGAAACCGTTCTCGGATTACGTCGTTGGAGACCGTGCGGTCTACGACAACAGCAACCCGCCGCAGTTACTGGGATATGTGGCGGACGGCTACGGTTTGTTCGTGCCCCAGGACGGCAACCTGACGGACCTAACCATCTTCTATCTGTACGCCAAGTCAGAATCTTCGACGGTAGCATGCGTCGCTCATCTCGACGTTCCGGCAGGGGCGAAGCCTGAAAGTGGGTTGGACGTGTCGGCAGTGCGAACTTGCTCTGTCGAGGCGCCCAGCTTTTGGCACGAGGAGAGCATAGGAACGGCCGCGATCAAGCCGGTGCCGTTTCCAGGTCTTTACCTCGCGAATGCTGTGTACGCCGATCCCAACATAGGGGGATTCCAGGGGAGCGGCACCTATTGGGCCGGTAGCGTTAATACGCCTGGAGATTATCTCGCGACCTATGGCGACGGGAATTGGCAATTCACGCAGACCCTTGTTCCGGATTTCGAGAGAACTGTATACAATGCGCCCAAGACGTTTAGCCTAAACGCCACAACACAGATAGATGTGCGATTCAACTACGCTGGACAATCCTGGACGGGCAATAACACCAAACACCTCACGGACGACAGGCCAGGCATGCCATTCGGGTCTGGCTTCAGCATGGTCCATGACAAAATGGTCTGCCAGGTGTACATGATGTATAAGCCTGGTGGGTCGGGAAGCCGCTTCGTGCCACTCATGATGCTCAATTGGCACTGGGACGCAACAGCAGTGGTGAATGGAAACGGCGTTTGGACCACCACCGCGAACGACAGCCCGTCCATAACGCCCGGCCCGAACTTCCCGGATCCGCCCCAATGGGTGCGGAACATTATCGAGGGGGTTTGGCAATGATGGATCCTACACAATCTGGACGGCCTCGCTTCGCCGTGGAGAAGATCATGAATCAGTTTTTACGGACAATAATATGGACTGCCTTAATCGTCGCAACGGTCTGTTCTCGCCAATCGGCAGCGCAAACTTCCACCGACGATGGTGGCGACGCCAGGAACGATCGGCGCTTAATGGCGATCAATCAAGGGATCATATCGGGGCCGAGCGGAGATGGCGGTCAGATTGTCCCTGGGTGGGCACCAGGAGCGGAAGCGGAAGCCTTCCTTAAGCGCGGCGACCTCGCAAGGGCCGAGGCGGCGATCCAAAAGGTGTTCACGCTTGCACCGAAGGGCTTGGACGTGACACGATTCGGGGGCCACATCTTCGAGATACTCGGTGAGATTCGGCTGCGACAAGGAAAGTATGTAGCAGCCCGCGATTTCTTCTTAGCCACGGGTCCGCATTATGGAAGCGAGATGCGCGATCTCGGTTTGGTGCTCGCATACTGTCGTCTAAACGATTACGCGGACGCTCTCAATGGCTACCACTGGATCGGAACAATAGATGCGCACGACGAGTTTCTGGACGAGAAGGACCCTGATCGCCCTGGGTACCGAAACGTTAGAGAGATTGAAGCATCCGTGCTTCTGGCGAAAGCACAGCGCTTTCATGGATTCCTATGCAACTATGGCGAGGCGGAACTGACCGCAGCCGAAAAGCTGCTCCCCGACAACGCGATGGTTGCCTATGAACTCGCGAAGGTCCTTCGCGAAAACAAGAAATACGCCGAAGCCATAACCCGATTCAACAGGGCAGCCCGTTATGGGCACGGCGATCTGGCGAAACAGGCGAAGAGTCATGCTGAAACCGTAGGCGCATGGGTTAAGCTGCAGGCGGAAAAGGTAAAACTGGCCCCGTCCACCGTCTCCTCTACCACAGGTAAGTAGGCGATGTAAGAGGACACAACGAAAAGCCCGACCGAATCAATCGAGCGGGCTTCGTTTTGTCGAAAATTCACGGTTTGGGCGTGGTTACGGAACCGAGACGCAGCCAAGGATGCCGTCCTTAAGAATCACGTCTACTTCGACGGTCGGGTTGCCGCGTGAATCAAATATCTCGCGCGCCATCACC
>JBBRKX010000375.1:0-5708 GCA_038231675.1 Chthonomonadales bacterium
CGAAGTAACCACTTCGACACCAGATCCGTCCAAGGCGGGACAGTATATTCCGAATGTAAAACTGTTCCATCTGGTCGATGCCAACAATATCGTCGTGGACGACACCACGAAGACGAACCTGACCCTGCGGCTCCACGACCCGAACTTTTTCTATGACGATGGGCTGGCCGGGGACATTACGAGCAAAGGCGATATCAAGTGGGCCGTGCCGGGCTGGAAGCCGACGCCTGGCGGCGACGGCAAAGTGCATATCAGTGAGAACTGGAAAGCAGTGTCCTCCTCACTTCTGTCGAGCAAGGCGGACGCGGTGCAGATTCAGCGGGACATCAACAATAAGATCGTATTCGATGCCGCCAACCTTCCTGTTCCGCGGCCCCTCGTCACCTTCAAGCCGATGTATGTAAGCGCCGATCAAGCCGTGCCGAAGCAACTGTCGGATTCGGGAAACGAAACGCCGAATGCCGCCTCTCAGACCTACCGCACTCAGTACGGACACTGGGCCGGCAACGTTGTGAACGGTACGAATTATCGGGTGTTGGTCAATTCGAACAATACGACCTATGAGGCGGATGGGAATGGTCCTATTTACGTGGCGGGGGACGCCGCCAAAAAGGATATCGGGCCGGATGTCGATCCGGTAACCGGGGCGTTCACGAACGCGGCCACGACCTATGCTTTTTCCTACGATCAATATCGCGGAATTGTGAACTTCTCGTTCCCATCCACGGGCCTGGTGCGCGACGCACAGAATAATCCCGCGCCCTGCCGTTACAGCCCAGCGGACATCAACGCGGCGTATAATAACCCTCCGCCGAATATGGCGGCAAACTTACGGGCGCTGGAATTGGCGACTCTGCCGGTTACCGTTTACAACGCCGTGCCGCTCAATCAGTCGGCGGGGACTCCGTTTTCGGTCTATCCGTTCGCGCATATCGTACCGGGTTCAGAAAAAGTATTTGGGCCGGATCAGCGGGCGGGTGCGAACTATGGGCATCGTATGCAGTATACGCGCGTGTCGATGGACTCCGATATCGGCCCGAATGAGTTCGCGATCAACTACGATCCCATTGGGCCGCCCAATCCGGTGCAAGGCGAACTCCGCACCGGGTACGTGCGTTTCGACAGCCATGCGGAGAAGAGTTCGGAAGACCTCACGCTGACTGCGCCACAGTATTACCAGGACCGCTTGCCGGAGACCGTGGTTCTAACGGATCCGAACGGCATCCCCATTAAAGATCCGCAAACGGGCAGGAACAAGATCGCGCCCGCCGACGCCGTGGAAGTCTCCTATAGCTTCCAACTAAACCAGCCCGGCGACTCCATCCGCGTGGATTACTATACACGCGACGTGATCAATGTATCGCTGGAGGCGCGCTATTATGACCCGTCTTCTGCAACACCGCAGGTGACGACGCTTACGGATAAGATCAAAGTCCGGAATCTATTGCGCTAAGGGTCGCGAGGGAATGTCAGCCATGTCCATGGATCAGAAAACCGAAAAGGCTCCCAGGCCACGCCGCGCTCATAGGGGACAGACGCTTATCGTCGCGCTGGCGATCCTCTTTATCCTGCTTTTCATTGGAGGAATCTTCGTCGCGCAGGTTGCGAGAAACATCGGCGTCGCGGGCAGGAGCCGGGATACGCAGAACTCGCGTCAACTTGCGGAAGCAGGCCTCCATTTTTGCGATAACGAACTTACCTATAGCGCGGATGGCGCCGATTGGCGGCCTCAACCAACCGTTCCGCTGGCATCGGACCCCGACGCGTTCTGGCTTACGCAAGGCTTTGCCAGAATCGAGCTTCGCGGCGGTCGCGCATTGGTGCGCGTGGTTTACGGCACGGGAAAGCCCGGCACTCCGCACAACACGCAGCTCCGGATCGAGTCGATCGGTCTTCCCGGCGATGTGAGCGGCAACGATCCCACGTTGCTCGTGCAAAACGGGCTGGGGCAGAGACTTCGGTCGGAACGCACCGCGTATAAGCAGCTGGGGCTGACCGACTTTTTGATGTACATCACTAACCCCGATCATCGCCAATATGAGAACTTCCTCGGCTCCCCGCCCGTAGGCGTGCCGCTATCCACCGTATTCGGCGATCCAAATACGGTGACGAACCCCAATGTCTTCAATGGCGGCATGCAGATCAATGGTTCCGTGCGATGGGGAGGATATACTTTTATCTATGCCGATCCGGCCAAGGGCGAAGGAGTTACCGTCGCGAACGATGTTCTGCTTGCGCCTACATTCGACCTGAACAGCGACGGAGTTCTGAATGACGCCGACCTGCAAGCGTTTATCAATATGCCGCCGGGCGATCCAGACCTATTAAAGCGTTATGACGATCCGGTGCAGGATCCAGTTTCGCCGGCGCGCGATCACGCGATCTATCCCAGTTCCTCTGCAAACTTTTCCACCATCGGAGGGATTCTTCGAGATGGCAGCACTCTCGCCGACAAGACGGGAGCCTTTCGAAACGCGAGTTTCCTGGAGCCGCCCTCCATCGTCGGCCAGGTCGCAGGCAGCGGCGTGCTGCGCTACCGTGCGCTCACACGGGATTCCGGATTCTGGTTCAAAGACCCTGCCTCCGGGCAGACGCTGAACACCGGCTTTTTCGGCTGGGGCGACGGCATCTATGTCGACAATTTCGAAGATTTGCAGCGGGAAACTCAAGTCGCCACGGGGGGGCCGGGGAAGTCACTTCGCTCCGAATGGGTCCATCCGGAGGACTCATCCAATTGGAACGGACCCTATTACACGCCGCCCGGCGCGGAAATTACGTTTCTGGGCGACCATATTCTGCTGACCCGCCATGACAGCCGGCCGATCCGCAAAACCGATGGGCAGCCAGTGACGGGGCAGGGCGGGAAACAGATCCTTATTCCCCTGCTGGACGCCGATCGTAAGAAATTTATATTTCCGGACGGGACCGACCCCACCATGATCGGACCGAAAATCGCGCTTCCAAACCTGCCCCACAATGGGCCGGGGACCGATGTGACGATCATGCTGGAAGGAAATGTGCGGCTCAAGGGCTATTTCGGCGTGGGCGCGAACGCCGTGCATGTCAACGTGATCACCGGCGGCACCGCGTATGTCGACGGCAACCTCGTAAAAGGCGACGATAAGCGGCTTTCCACCTGTGCCGTCCTCGCGAAAGACTACGTTGCGGTCAATACGTCTCAGTTCGTCACTTCGGAAAAGGCCTCATGGACTGCGGACCCGCAGGTGGGGCAGGCCAACCGCTTCTTCTACTCTGAGGTGGAGCCAGGCGCGGACAGAGACAATATTTTCAGCTACTCCAGCGGACTGGCCCTGAACCCTAATCCCTACAATACGCCGATCTATTTGATGCTGCGCCATGCCGCCACTACGCCCGCCGGCGTTGCGATCAATGTCGGCATCAACATGGGGCAGGCCGCCGGCGCGTTCTACACATTTCAGCCGCAGAACTCCTTTACCGATGTGCTGGGCATCAATCAGGCGGGGCAGGTATTTCCAAATCAAGTGCAGCCGAGCTATGAGCAGGCGGCATTCGATCTTACCGCAAGCGCGGGCTCCATTTCGCCTTTCCCGGGAGTGCAAAATGCCCTTACGTTTCAGATCGATCCGCAATATCAGCTTCCAGGCGAAGGCAACTATGCGGTTGGCGGCGTGATGGTGGCGCCGATGGACATTCGAATCGAAGCGCTGCTGTTTGCGCAGGACAAGTCATTCTTTATCATTCCGGGGTATTTCCTCAATCGAGACAGCTCGGATACCCGAGAGAATGCTGCGCTGAACAATGGCGCACGCACGTCTCAGCCGCTGTTTCCGTTTTACAATGAGCCGACTGACGTACGCCTCACAATTTACGGTGCAATTGCACAGAACTATACGGCTTCCATTGGGGACCAGGCGGCATGGCAGGCTCACTGGGGATATATTCCGGATACATTCGGCTCCAGCGGAGCCAGTATCCCGAGCGTGCATCTGGCCGCTGCCGATCCGACTTCCATCAATCCGAACGACGTGGGCAATCCGGATCATCGGACCGTATTCGATGTCAAGGCGCGCATTACCCGGGGCATTCGCTACCTGTACGATCCGTCCTTTGCGCTCGCGGGCGGTGCGGTTCGCTTTCAGAACGTTGTGATCAATGGTCAGCCCGTCAACGTAAATCTGCCGCCCATTCCGCGCCTCCCGGTGTGTCCGGGTCTGCTTTACTCCGGTGATTCGAATAGCCCGATCGGTGGCTACTGATAGGATGGGTTATGAAGGCGATGTCCATGAAACGAGTTAATCTGTCGAGTGCGGTTCGCACCATGGCGGTGATGGCATTGGGATTGACGTCGCTCGCCTGCATGCCGGGACGCGCGCACGCCGATGTCTTCAGTTATGCGGCCGAGCGCAGACAAATAAAAGCCTGTGTGTTGACGTGCGGCGGCGCGGGGCAGGAAAATGCCGTTCCGTATGTCTTTTATGTCATGGATCAGCGGGCGGACTATCGCCCCTCCGGCTGGACGTTCGTCAATCCACTGGCCGGGACCACCATCACGTCCGATATCTATAATCGCTGGTTCCTGCGCGACAAAAACGACCCCGCGTTGGGAGCGAACACACCCTTTGTGGTGGGCGCGCCCCTGAACAAGGGCATGGGAGCCTACTGGGAAGTTAACCTGGACACCATCTCCTCTCAGGATCTGGACCAGTTCGATATCGTTCTGCTCGGCTACACCAGTAATAATGTCAGCTTTTCGACCGACGAACGGGAAAAGCTGCGTCACTTCATGGATGCGGGCGGCACCGTATGGCTCGAAGACGAGGGCGGCCTGAATTTCGCCAAAGGTCCCTTCCTGATAGGCCTGGATTTCAGTGCCAACACCGCAGGCGCGTCCACCATGTTGACTCGGCATCATCCCCTGGTGAATTTCCCCTTTGAGATATCTCCCGTGGAAGCGACCGGTATTGAGGACGCCAATTATACGCATCATCTGCACGGCAGCTCGGACGCCGTCGCATATGGCGGACTCGGTCTGGCAAATCCGTACGTCGTCGTTCCTTTAATCATGAATGCGGGCTCCGGAAAGGCCGCAATGATTTCCGCAGGCGATTACGGCGCAGGTCATCTTGTCATTAGCTCCGCAGGCGTTGCCGAGGGGATCAGCAGCCATGCCGGCGGCTACCAGGCGGCCGGCGAGCCCGGCAACAGTGGCGCGATCACGGGTACTAACTTCGGGAGCGCTCGGTCGGTGGATATGAAGCTGGCCTACAATATGATTGCCTGGACCACCTCGGTTCCCACCGCATCCGGCAATCCGCGCCGCACCGGCGCGGTCAACGAGGATATCGGCAGCAGGCTCGCGCCCAAGTGGGCCGCGGTGGGTCCCGTGCCCAATAATGCGAATTCCGGAAGCGGCGCGGTCATGTACAAGGGCGTCGTCTTTTATGTGGATGGCCAGAACGTGCTGCATGCGTTCGATGCCGATCCTATTACGGACCTGGACTATGACGGAAATCCGGACGATGGAATTCCGGACTTTATAAACGGCAAACCTTATGATCAGATCTGGAATGTCGATCTAACAAAGGCGATGACGGGTGTCAAGTTGTCGACGCGCATATCGACTCCCACCGTCATGTCGGTTTTCGATGTGATCACCGGGCGCCCTCACGATATCGTGGGCGTCACGGCGGCGAATGGCGTCACGGCTTTCTTCGACGCCTTCCCTC
>JBBRKX010000376.1:0-5704 GCA_038231675.1 Chthonomonadales bacterium
CAAGCGAATGGCATTGGCCCCAACCGCACATCGATCATGACCTGCACACCGCCGTCGATGCGGTGAAACGCTGGCCAGGCGAGCCTTCGGAGCGCGTTTCCATAGGAACGCAACGCGTTTCTAACCGGCTACCACTTTGAATTAAGCGCAAGGCGCGGGCGATCGCTGATGTTCCGGCTCCCCGCGTGGGCGCAAAGGTAGGAATAGAAGAGCACGTCGCCTCTGCGGGGCGTCAACTCCACCGGCGGCCCCAGCTCCAGGTGCGCCAATTCCTGATTAAGGGCCCACATCGTTTCGAAGCGGGCAGGATCGTTTTTGGCGAGACGCTCCAGTAGGGCATGGGAACCCGGCCAGACGATCGTTCCACCACCGTGCGTGGGCACATCTCCGAGAAAGGTCATGGCCGCGATGCGAAAGGCGCGACGAAATGTCTTCTGCCCGTGGTCCTGGATGGCATGATCGATGTGCGGTTGGGGCCAATGCCATTCGCTTGAGTCCGGAAAGATATTGATGGCGTAGGCGCGACCGGGCGCTCGAATCGTTTCCGCCGGTTCGCCCGCGAGTTGCGCCGCCGCCGCCAACATCGCGGGGGGGTAGCAAGCCAACAACTCAGCGCTATCATATATCTGGTGGCCCCCGGAACGGGGCCAAGACGTTGGGTCGTCCGAACGGGCATGCAGCAAGCGCCACATCGCTGTTTCCGCCGCAGTCGCTATTTCTTCGGGAATGAGACCGGATATCAGCAGATACGATTGCTCGGCATACTGGCGGACTTGCTCCACCGTCAAAATAGACATCTTATCGCGCTCCTGCTTCCATTTGCCCTGGATCAGCTTTTAGAGCATTCCTCTTTCTGACCGCCTTACCCGTCGGTGCATCGGTGATCTCGCCCCATCCGCGCCCCTCAGTGCTGTTTCGTGTCATGAACCTTTACGTGCAGGGCAAGCACTTTGGCGTCGCCCCCACTTACTTCCAGTCCCAGATGCCCGCTGGGAAAATCGTACGCGCGACAGCTGAAGGCGTACTGATCGTTGATAAACGTTTCGATCATCGAGCCCTGTACAAACGCCTGGATAGTGATTGGGTGCGAAGCATCGAGCGTGATGTGACGTGGCTCGTGGAACGCCGGGCTGGAAATCTCCGCCTCCTGCTTTGCGGGCCGCAGAATGAGATGGTAGCCCGATGCAGACTGATCCGTTTGTCGCAGTGTAAGCGTGAATACCGCGCCGGGATCCATTTGCAGTTTGCACTGGAGCATATAGTTGTCGGGAACCGCAAGGGCACAGGATGCAGACCCGGCATTCCCGTGCCCCGCCAACCCTGTCGGCGTGTATTCCCAATGCGAAGCATCGGTCACGATCGCGGGTTTTCGGGCGAGGTCCAGTACCGTCTGTGTGAAGACCGTAGACACTTCGGCGGCCGGACGACAGTAGAGCTGGCCTCCGGGGCCAGGGTACAACTCGCGCGGCAGGCATTGCGTGCCGCCCCAGGTCGGGGAGCCGTTGTCGTTGCGTGGAGAGCGATCCCACAGCCAGCCCGTCCAGATATTCCTTTTGCCGTCGAACGTTCGCTTGGCGGCATAGACGAAGGGGCGGTCGATCACATTGGAAATTTGCGGCGCGGTATACGGTCCGCGCGGATCCTTCGCGATGCTGTAGTGATCTCCCCCGATCAGGTACCACGTATCGCCGATCTGGAACAGATCCGGGCATTCCTGTCCGCCCGCTCCGTCCAGCGGCGGTTGAAACTCCCAATGCTTCAAATCTTTAGAGGTCGCCAGCCCCTGTACGCCCGCGCCTGTATGCGCGTCGTTGGCAAAGAACACCATCCAGTAGGTTTTCTCGATGGTGTTCCAGAAAACATAGGGATCGCGGAAGTCGCGCGCGGGCGCATTCTTGTAGTGAACGCCATCGGGGGCGATCATGTCTTCAGGGTGTTTCGTCCAATGGATCAGGTCGGTACTGGTGGCGTGCATGATGAACTCCGTACCCTGTGGGTTGGAGCCGTTGTCGCCGGTATAAAAGATGTGGAATTGGCCCTCGCCCTGAACCGCGCTGCCCGTAAACATGTTTCCGCCGTCGGGCCCGTTGGGGGCGCCATCGCTGACCAGAGCCGCCGGAAGTTCCTTCCAATGGACGAGATCCTGGGAGACGATATGCTCCCATGGCACCTTGCCGATGTCGCCCCGCAGGTAGAATATGTGGTGCTCGCCCTTCCAGGAAAACGGGATCGGATCGGCGAATACGCCCAGTCGCGGGCGAAAATGAATCGGTGAGGCATCCTTCATAGGTTCCGTCTCCATGGCGATCAGGCTGGCATCCGCCCCGTTCAGGAGTAATCTGCCGTTGGTCACCGTCGCTCCGCCGACCAACTCCGCCGTAAATTTCCCCATTCGGTCCACCGCCTTGCCGCCATCGAAGGTCCACCAGGAGAGAGGTTTTGGCTGAGACGGCTTATTGGGACGAAGCGCGGCGATCTGTTCGGGTGTCAGGGCAACGGTGTAAATACGGGCGTCTTCGATGGATCCGGCGAAATGCGATGGGCTGCCCGCCCCCGGATGTCGGAGGCCCATGACGATCGCGGAATCCTCGGGGAAGGAGTGCGGTTGGTCGATATGATATTGCATCGTAAGGGCTCCGTCGCGATACATTCGGACGTCATTGCCCTGATATACGATCGCCATCTGCACCAGAGTATGGGAATCCGCTTTCTCGTCCGGATAGCTTTTCTGGTTTTGCTCCGTGCGATGGAACAAATCACTTCCGGCCATCCATTTCCCAGGCGACAGCTCGCCGAACACGATGCCGTCGAACTGGCTGGCCGGATCATAAAGCGTCAATACGCTGCCGCCGCGTTGCGTAAGATTGGCGAGCGTCACCCATGCCACGAGAGTCTTGTCATTGATTATGCGCTGCCCCGGTGCCGGGACCCCAAGAGATAGCATGACAACGAGCAAACTCAGCAATGGCACGCCCGTACGAAATGTGAGCATGAAGAGTGTCCTGTTCTTTCCACCGATGGGGTTAAGACCTCTATCGGCCGATTTAGGAGCATTGAAAGAGGATCGAAAACATCCTTGTATAAATCGCTCGGACGTATTTTAACGGAATGGCAGTGCCTCTGTTCTCCGGCCTGAAGCGCATTTCCTTTAGAGAATTAGAGAATCGCTCATCGCCTATCCCTATGGGTTTCATTCTCGTAAGTTTCGTATCAGAGTGGCGGAGTAATAACCCTCTTCTCCCGGGAAGGACTTCAGAAAAAGGAATTGCGGCAGCGCGTGCCGAATGACATCCGCAGTAACGACAAGCGGATTAGAAACAGGGCCGAGTCTTCGGCACATGTTCATTCTAAAGGAGAGAGAAGATGCCTGCGGCTCCGAACAAAGCCGTTATTCTGGCGGCCGGCCGAGGCAAACGGCTAGGAGAACTGACCCGCCATCGGCCGAAACCCATGGTGGAGTTACAGGGAAAGCCAACCCTCGAACATATTCTGGTCGGGCTTCACGGCGTCGGCGTGAACGAGTTCATGCTCGTGGTGGGCTATCTGCACGAGGTCATTCGAGAGTACTTTGGAGATGGCGGCGCATGGGGAATGCGTATCGAGTACGTATATCAGGAGACGCCGACGGGCACGGGCTCGGCGCTGGCATTGGGCAGGGATTTCGTAGGGGAGGATACTTTCATCGCCTCGTACGGCGACATCCTGACGGAATACAGACACTACCGTGCGCTGGTCGCCGAGTTTACCGAGGCTCCCTGCGCGGCAGTGATCGGCATCAATCCGGTCGAGGATCCTTCGGCGGGCTCTGCCGTCTATCGAGAAGGAAAGCGGATCGTACGCGTGGTCGAGAAGCCTGCTCCGGGAACCTCGACGAGCAACTGGAATTCGGCGGGCGTAAGCGTGTATGGAGCGTCTATCTGGCCCGCCTTGTCCGCTCTCGAGCCTTCGCCTCGCGGAGAGTACGAGCTGACCGACGCGGTCTCCGCGTTAATCACGACGGGACAGGAAGTAAGGGCCTGCGAATTCCCTGGTTTCTGGTCGGATGTCGGAACGCCGGAGGCTCTTGCCGAGGCCGAAAGGGATTGGCGGGCCGACACATAACCCATTGGGAAACGGGATTCTGGTCCGCGCATCGGCTACTTAGCCAACCAGGTTCAAGTAACTTATCGCCACTGTTTGTGTCTAACGCACGGTGGAATGCACACCACAAAAGAGGAGAATAGCATTATGTCATGGCGTAGCAGCCGGCGTGATTTTCTAAAGACCGCCGCTATTACGGGCGCGGGAGTCTGGGCGGCAGATCCAGCTTCGGCTCTCAATCCCAAGTCACCGAACGATAAAATTGGATTTGCCTGTATCGGCGTTGGCGGAAAAGGCGATAGCGATTCGGCCGATGCCGCTCGCTTCGGCAATATCGTCGCGATTTGCGATACGGATGACGACACGTTGGACAGGGCGGCGGCGAAGTATCCGAACGCCAAAAAGTACAACGACTATCGCAAGATGTTCGATGAAATGCACGGTCAGATCGATGCTTGCACCGTCAGCATTCCCGATCATTCTCACGCGCCGGCCGCCGCGCTGGCCATACGCGCGAACAAAGCCGTTTACTGTCAGAAGCCTCTCGCGCATAGCATCTACGAAGTACGCACGTTGAGTAACCTGGCTAAGAAGCACAGGGTCGCGACGCAGATGGGCAATCAGGGCACGGCGGACAACTCCATGCGCCAAAACGCGTACAAGGTGCGCGCCGGTGCGCTCGGGGTCGTGACCGAAGTGCATGTCTGGACCAACCGCCCGATCTGGCCACAGGGGCAAGAGAAGCCCGAGCCCGGAACGGCTCCCTCGAGCCTGCACTGGGACCTATGGCTCGGCCCGGCGGCGGATCGGCCTTATGGGGACGGATATCAGCCCTTCGTCTGGCGTGGCTACTGGGACTTCGGCACGGGAGCGCTGGGCGATATGGCCTGCCATACCGTCAATCTCCCATTCATGGCGCTCGATCTACGCAATCCTACTTCGGTGGAGGCCCATACTTCAGGGTCGAACAAATACACTTACCCGAAGTCCTCGTCGATCAAATACATGTTTCCGGCAAACGGGCATCGGCCGGCGATCACCATGTACTGGTATGATGGTGGGTCGCTTCCTTCCAAGGACCTGCTGCCCGGACTGAACTATTCCGACAGTGGCTCTCTCATCGTCGGAAGCAAGGGCAAACTCTATACGCCGGGCGACTACGGCGGGGGCGGACGCATTCTCGACGGCGTCGATGTCGGCAATGTGGATTACCCACATTCGCCGGGCCACTGGGAAGAGTTTGTGCGCGCTATCCGCGGCGGCGAACCGGCAATGTCCAACTTCCCAAAGTACGCGGGCCCGCTTGCCGAGACGATTCTGCTGGGCAACCTCGCGGTCTGGGGCGAGGGAAAGACGATCCAATGGGACGCCAGACACCTGAAGGCGACCAACGCGCCTGAAGTAGAGTCGATCATCCATCCGACCTATCGCGCCGGTTACACACTGTAACTATGGGCGTGGAAACAAAAGAGGGCCGCGTAAACCGGATTTCGGTTTACGCGGCCCTCTTTGTCATTGCGAGCGCAGGCTACTTCCCGCTGGGGGCGCCGGTGGGAGCGCTGGGAAAGCCGCCTCCGCCTCCACCACGTCTGCCGCGTCCCCTTCCGTAGGGCTTGCCCGAGGG
>JBBRKX010000377.1:0-5703 GCA_038231675.1 Chthonomonadales bacterium
ATGATCTGCTCATATTCCGCTCCATACCTTCTTGTATGGGATAAATAGCGAACAGTATCTAGCGCGGTTCGTCCATTCAAGCCCTTAATTGTGAGATTGGCATGATGGGCGAGCAGAAACTGAACAGTGAGGATATGCCCCCCCCTGGCAGCCATCATCAACGCGGTCTCACCGCTCCCATATCGCGCATTGATGTCTGCGCCCTGCTTCAGCATGGCATCAAGGACACGGGGCTCTGCACTGCCAAAAACCGCTATCGGCAGCCACGGATAAGAGTGGTCACCACCCCTATCAGTGACTTTCGCCCCATGGTGGATTAACAATAGCGTTGCTTCTGTATGTCTGTAACCTAAAGCAAGCGAGAGCGGACATTCTCCTTCATGATTGAACGTGTTAGGATCTGCCCCGTGCTTCAATAAGGCTGCCATAATGAGGAAATTGGCAGGTGGCAATGTGCCGAAGTCATCGCGATCCAAATCACCTTCTGTTGCTAACATCAGAGCCGACGTCGTATTTTTTTCTGTTGGCCAATGCCTGCGCCGCAGTAGGTCCCAGTATATGCGCCAATAGGGGTGGGTGTCCTTCGACGCCTCTCTTGAATTGGCATTGGCTCCGTCGTTCAGTAGGTGGACAACGGCCGGAGCATTCGACCGCTTCACGGCGGCAATCAAGGCCCGATCCTTCGCTTCCTCCCGCAACTCTCGCACGACAGGCAACACGACCAACCACGCCATAAACAGCAAGGCGGCCACGACGAAGAGTAGAGGTCGGAGACGAATGGGCTTCATGGAAGTTCCTTCGGGACAGGGCAGGCGATCTCCTGTAACGCGTTACGCCGTGTTAAAAACATTTCAGGATTTTCTTGGGAGAGGAATGATGCAGCCCCACACCAGAACAGGGTTACCCCCCCTCTCGCCACGCCCGGCCTGGCTGACCCTGCGCTGCGCCGTCCGGCCCGCCGTGGCCATGCTGCTGCCGTCGAAGTCTGGAAACGCGGTGAAGTCGCCCGGGCGTATCCCTTTTCCTGGTTACCGGTACTTACCAGCACACGGCGAACGCTAACGGGATGGATGATATGTCACGTTGACGCCGTTCGATTCGTCTCCGGGCATCGTAGAGTCAAGTGATCTTATGGATTGGGGCTTATGGCGCTGTGATGGGCCGTACCAGCTCCTCGGCGGGCGTCTCCTGTCCCTGACTGGCTGCACGCAACAGAACGGCCTGCTGTTCGGGTATGGGTTCCTCGGAGGCGCGTACCAGGGTGTCCTCAGATGGGATGTCAGCAACGTTGGTACGGGTGAAGGGAATGCCGGCATCTATCTTGTCCGCACTTTTGATTGTTCCTATGCCTATATGTCCCAAAACGAATGCTACGCTGCCGAGTATAGCGGCCATAAAGACGGAAACCCCAAGTGTGTCTCTTGAGGCGAAAGATACGAGTATGATCGCTGCAAGTGCCGTAATCAAACAAAGTAGAAGCAAGAAGATTCCACAGAAAGAACCTGCTGCTTTCTCGCCTAGCCTGGCGACATACTCGCTCTTGCTTACGATCCGCTTGTCTGTCTTCTTCGTCTCCATGTTGCGCCCCGATCTTTAGCCCGCGTCAGGATTGCTTCTTATACTGCCATTTCGCCTTGTTCGCCACGTCGCCCGTCGCTTCAACGTCTACTTCCGGGTATTCCGGCTTTTCCAGGTCGGCCAAGATGCGGCGGGCCAGATCGCTATGAGCATGGGCAAGCGCAAGAGCATCCTTCGGATTGCCGATATTGATAACTCCAAGCGGAATAAGTCCCGCCGTTCAAACTTTCTCTTCTATTGATGTGAATCTCCAACGCTATTATCGACATCTCCATTCTTTGCCAACAGCCTGGCAGGAGTTGCCTGGAGCGATGTATGTGGCCGACAAATAAAGGACTACTTATCGCCGAGAGTAACCTCTACGCGCACTGTTCCGGCGCGCTCGTGCCGGGCAGTGAGGGTAAGGACGCTGCCAGGTGGTCCGCTCACGGTCCATTCGACCTTGACGCGTTCCACGGTCACGTCCGCATTCCATCCGTAGGGCATCCGGGACTTGTACGCCCGGCCCTCCAGTTGTCCCACTTCGGACCGCTGTTTGCCGGTTCGGAGCGTGACGCCTTCCGGCAGACCGATCTCGACCACCACGTCACGGACAAGCTTCTTTTCGACGGCTCGCTTGCTGATATAACTGGGAAGCCAACCGGTGTTGTCCACCACGAGGCGAACGAGGTACGTGTCGTTGCCGAGCGGTTCCGTCACCGCGCTGAAGATCTCCAGGCGCGGAGAGATGAGCGCCTGCCAGACGAGCCATTCGGCGAGCGGCGCGATCTCCTTTTCCAGGAAAGCGGGCGGCGGGTTACGGAACGCATGGAGCGCATCCCATCCGCCAATCTCAACCGAACCGAGCTGTGGATGCTCGAACGGCCGCCAATCCACATATCCTTTGCCGTCGAGGACGTTGTCCGACCAGGCCAGCATCTTCTCATCGTCTTCGTACGGATGCTCGCGATACCAATCGATCGGCTTATAATCCTTGATGCCCGCCTGCCGCTGCGGTGACCAGAGCTCCACGGTCCAGGCGTATACCCCTAGATGGTCGTACATCCAATCATCGAAGACACCGGTAATCACTTCTTTGGGATGATATCGGAAGTCATGGAAGACGCTGATATTGGGATAGCCCGTAAGCTCGGTTCCCTTCTTGCCGATCGTCTGGAAGGTCCAGAGGTCCTCGGTCGGCATCGTGTCGTCGGCCTGGGTTCCATACGGTCGGAGCAGGAGCCCGCCGAATGTGTGAAACGTGATTCCGCCAGTGATGTTCGGATGCGCCGTGATGAACTGGATCAGGTTGTAGACCTCCGGCTCGCTGCCCGGAAAAGGACCCGCGCCGTACTGTTCGTGCTCCTGACGCCAGTGGGCCGGGAAATTTCGGTTCAGGTCCAGTCCCTCTTTGTTGCGGCGCATCTTCAGCGTCAATGCGTCCCAGTTTGTAATCAGCCCTTCTGGAAGCAGTCGAAAATAAGCGCCGCCAATCTCCGTGGGATCGCGCCGGCACAAGAGGCGTGGATTGCGCGGGTGAACTTTCCAGGGCCCGTTCGGATCCGGAATTCGCATCTGGAGGATCCGGCCGTTCCCGTCGAGATCCTCCGGATCAAGCCCCTCAATCGGCTCCTCATCGTACGGATAGGGGCGCGTGCTGGATCGCAGGTAGCGCGGCTTCTCGGCAAAGAACAGCTCCGCGCCGTCGGGATTGACCCGTGGCACAATGTAAAATGCGCGTGTGTCCAGCGCCCGTGTGATGTCCGCATCGATACCGTGCCCGCCCGCCAACTTCACGAGAGCATACAGGCATGCGGAAGAGGCGGACACTTCCGTGGCATGGATATTGCCGTCGGCCCAGAAAGCAGGCTTTTCCGCCGCCGGTCCCGTGGCGAAATTGGTGGCTGTTATGAGCCAGACATCACGTCCTTCATGGCTCTTCCCTATGCTTTCTAGAGACAGTAAAGCCGGATATGCGGCGACAAGCGCCTCCAACCGTACGGTCAATTGGGCGTAGGTGTAATACGTGTCGAATTGGATATCGAGACTCAATGAGGTTTTCCTGTCTATAGCAAATTTCGTCTGCTGAGAAGGTTGGACGCGCATCGGGCATTTTCCTACTGCAAAACCATATTGCGGGGGGGAGCGAGGTCGGCAATGGGACAGCATCGGCGGCGGACGGGCCCTACCATGGATCTGCGTTCTTCGATGATAGTCGCAAAATACTTTCTACTAATTAAGTAATTTTGGAACTCCATACGTCCTCCAGGCGTTAGATGAGGATAGAAATAACACGGTTGAAATAGAAGTGATTCCTTAGCCACTGGAAGCAACGCTTGCCATCCTTGAAGAAAGCCAAGAAAGCCCCTTATGTGGATTGTACAGCTTGCGCTTCGCCGCAAACTAACGTTCATCGTTGTATCGATCTTGATCTCCATTGCGGGTATTCTGACGATCCTGCGCACGCCGCAGGACATCTTCCCCGTAATTGATGTTCCCGTGGTAAGTGTCATCTGGCAATTCGGCGGCATGCCGCCCAAAGAGATGGAAGGGCGCATGATCACGATCAGTGAACGCGCCATGACCACGACCGTCAATGACATCGAACATATCGAATCGCAGACGTACCCGGGCGTCGGTGTCATCAAAATCTTCTTCCAGCCAGGAGCGAACGCTCAAGCCGGAGTCGCGCAGGTCACCGCCATCAACCAGACTCTGCTGCGCATCTTTCCGCCGGGCACCTCGCCGCCCCTCATCATTCAGTACAGCGCGTCCAGCGTTCCTGTTCTGCAACTTGGCCTCAGCAGCCGGAACCTCTCGCAAACGCAGCTTTTCGACTACGGGATCAACTTCCTGCGCACGCAACTCGCCTCCGTGCGAGGCGCGTCGATACCTCTGCCGTATGGCGGAGCCGGGCGACAGGTAGTGGTGGATATCAACATTCCGGCGCTCCAGTCGAAAGGGCTCTCCCCGGCCGATGTGATCAACGCGGTCAGCGCGGAAAACGTGATCGCGCCTTCAGGCACCGTTAAGATCGGGGCGCGCGAGTATACCGTCAAGTCGAATACGCAGCCGGATGTCATCGAAGACTTCAATGACATTCCCATCAAGACGCTGAACGGCGCCATGATTCGGATGTCGGACGTTGCCTTCGTGCATGAAGGACATTCCGTGCAGGGCAACTACGTCACCCAAAACGGTCAGCCCGCCGTTCTGGTGACGGTCCTCAAGAGCGGCGGCGCTTCGACGATGGATGTGGTGAAAAACATCAAGGCCGCCCTGGTGCAGATCAAGCCCACTTTACCGCCCGGGCTGGATCTTAAGGTGCTGTTCGATCAGTCCGTATTTGTCAGCGCCTCCGTCCAGGGCGTGCTCCGGGAAGCGATCATCGCCGCCTGCCTTACGGCGTTGATGATCCTGCTGTTTCTGGGGAGTTGGCGCAGCACTGTAGTGGTCGCGACGTCCATCCCGCTTTCGATCCTGACCGCGATCATCCTACTGGGCATTCTGGGCCAGACGATCAATATCATGACGCTGGGCGGGCTTGCGCTTGCGGTTGGAATCCTCGTCGACGACGCCACGGTGGAGATCGAAAACACCAACCGAAACCTTGCGATGGGGAATAAGACGCTCACGCGGGCGATTCTGGATGGGGCGCAGCAGATTGCGGTGCCGACATTTGTGGCGACAATCTGCATCTGTATCGTTTTCACGCCCGTGATGTTCCTGACCGGCGCCGCCAAATCCCTGTTTACGCCGCTCGCCATGGCCGTGGTCTTCGCCATGATGAGCAGCTACTTTTTCTCACGCACTCTCGTCCCCGTGATGGTGCAATACCTGATGCGGCCGGACATGGATCGGATCGTAGCGGAGGAGGCGGGAGAGCGCACGCATTGCTACGAAGCGCCACGGCCGGATCCCAAGGCGGACGACCATTTGCATCATGACTCTCATGGTAAGCATGGGGCCGAGGGTAAGGAGTTACCGCCCGAGCGGGCGACGTTCGACGACGGGGACGATGGGCATCGACATCCGGGGGATGCAGGCGCGGAAGACCATGATGCGCAAGACTATCGGGGCATCGGGGGGGCGATCTGGAGGGTGCATCACGCTTTTAATCGCAAGTATGAAGCTATGCGCGATAAG
>JBBRKX010000378.1:0-5700 GCA_038231675.1 Chthonomonadales bacterium
ACCGAAGGCAATCCGCTGTTTGTTGTTGAGACGGTTCGGGCTGGCATATCTCCGGCTGTATCCTCTCAAACAGATCCGCTAACGGCCGCTGCTTCCCCGGATAAGACCACACTGCCTCCTCGCGTTCAGGCGATCATTGCGGGACGTCTGGCCCAACTTTCCCGTTCCGCGCGTTCCGTGGCCGAGATCGCGGCCGCCATGGGGCGTTCCTGCACGCTGGATCTGTTGTTGCTTGTCGGGCAAGAAAAGGAAGAAACGGTCATTCATGCTCTGGACGAATTATGGCTGCGACGGATCATGCGAGAACGGAGCGCGAACGTATTCGACTTCACCCATGACAAGTTGCGCGAGGTAATGTATGCCGAGACCAGCCTGCCTCAGCGCCGCTCCGTACATCGCCGCATCGCTCAGGCGCTCGAAGCCCTTCACCCGAACGCGCTGGACACGATCAGCGCCCAGGTTGCCGCGCATTATGAGCACGCCGGCCTCGTTGATAAGGCAATACCCTACTATCAGCGGGCTGGTTCTGCGGCGGCCAGCGTGTATGCCAATGAGGATGCCATCCATCTGTTTACCCATGGTGTGGAGCTGTTGTGGCAACTGCCGTTGTGCGTGGAACGCGATGCGCAGGAACTGAATATTCAGTTGGCCCTGGCAACCTTATACCGAGTGAGCAAAGGTTGGGCTTCGACAGAAGTAGAACAGGTGATGAATCGAGTAATACTCTTGAGCGATAAAGTAGGCGATGTTGAGCAACGCATTCGCACCTTGTTTGCCATGCAGGCACTTTACGTGGTTCAGGCACAGTATGAGAAGGTCGAGTCGGCCTATGCCCGGGCGGAGAAGCTATTCAGTCAAACGCAGGGCGCCTCGTCTCCCTGTTTCGGAATTTACCTTGCAGGCGCTAAATTCTTCGTCGGGCAGATGGTGGAAGCCAGAGAACTATTTGACAGGATCGTCGCCGAACGCAACAATGAACATATTCGGAATATACGCGCGTCGCATGGCTTGAACTATTTCGTGCATGGGCTCGCCTGGAATGCACACGCAATATGGTGGCTGGGCTATCCTCAGCGGGCGCTCGAAAGCGCGCATGCGGCAATCGAATATGCCCGTGAGTTTGTACACCCCTTTGACCAGGCGCTGGCGATTACCTATCTGGCCATGTTGCAAATGTGGCAGGCCGACACAGACACCTTTCTGGCCTCTGCGGAAGCCGCCTGTAACTTAACATTGGAGTGTAAAGCCCCCTATTATCAGGCCTACGCCCGTATTCTGCTATGTTTCGCCCGGGCCAACCAGCTCCCTGATGCGGAAAACCTGTCCCGCCTGGACACCGCGATACAGAAGTTTGCCCAAACCGGCGCGCGTGCCCGCTTGCCCGTTTATTTCTCCTTATTGGCTCAGGTATATCTCAAGGCCGGGCTATTGGAGGAGGGGTTGGGCGCCCTGGAACAGGCGTGGACGGCGTCCGCCGAACACAATGAGCATTGGTGGGACGCGGAAATCCACCGTCTGCACGGCGAATTGCTGTGGGCGCAAGGCGCGGATCCGGACGCTGTCGAAGCAGTGTTCCTGCGCGCCCTTGAAACAGCCCGCAGCCAGCAGGCACGGTCCCTTGAATTGCGGGCTGCGACCAGCTTAGCGCGCCTATGGCAGGCCAGTTCTCGCCCGACGGAGGCAAAACAGTGCCTGGCCCGGATATTCGATTGGTTTACGGAAGGCTTCGATTCCCCGGATTTCCAGTCCGCGCAGGCGTTATTTGCACGGCTTTGAAAATCTTCCTTATGCCTGAAAAAATATGGTCGCTAACGGCTCTATTAACGTTTCGCTAACGTCACCCTCGGTACAATACCTCACGCGGCAACATCGCATTGTCGTCTTGCGACCGGGACCTTGCGATCAGCGCATCACAGGGCGCGAATCCTATTCCAGGAGAAATAAGAGGCCCCTCGGCGGCCGAGAGGAATCGCCCTGATTATGCGCTGCGCCCCTCTTCACATTGAAAGAAGGACAACAATGTTAGACCAACATGTGATTGACACCTTGCGCGCCCAATTTCGGGGCGAATTGATTTTACCCAATTCCCCACACTACGATGAGGCACGCCGAGTGTATAACGCCATGATCGATAGGCATCCGGCGCTCATTGCCCGGTGTGTTGATGTGGCCGATGTCATGAGCGCCGTCAATTTTGGACGGGAGAACCGACTGGCCGTCGCCGTGCGCGGCGGCGGACACAGTGGCCCCGGGTTTGGCGCCTGCGATGATGGCCTGGTCATCGACTTGTCCCGTATGCGGGGTATCCGCATAGATCCGACAAACAACACTGTGCGTGTCGAAGGAGGTTGTGTTTGGGGCGACGTGGACCACGCGACGCATCCTTTTGGATTGGCTGTTCCCTCCGGAGTGGTTGCCAGCACGGGCGTGGGCGGACTGACGCTGGGCGGCGGCCTGGGCTATCTGTCGCGTAAATACGGCCTGACCATCGATAATCTTCTGGGCGTGGATATCGTGCTTGCCGATGGAAGATTTGTGACGGCCAGTGCCTCCGAAAACGCCGATCTCTTCTGGGCAGTTCGCGGTGGAGGCAGCAATTTTGGGGTAGTCACGTCGTTCTGCTTCCAGGCAAAACCGGTCAGTATGGTCTATGGCGGGCCGATGTTCTGGCCGCTGGATATGGCCACAGACATATTGCATTTCTGGCAGGATTTTATTCTCGAAGCCCCCGATGACATGAACGGCTGGTTTGCCTTTGTTACCGTGCCACCTGTTGCGCCCTTCCCCGAACAGCACCATTTGCAAAAGATGTGCGCCGTTGTTTGGTGCTACACCGGCGCGCCGGAAACTGCCGAGGCCGCGTTTATGCCTATCCGCCAATTTTGCCCCCCGGCGATTGACTTTGCCGGGCCGATTCCATTTCCGCGTCTCCAAGGTATGTTTGATGCGCTCTATCCGGCAGGGCTGCAATGGTACTGGCGCGCCGATTTCTTCCAGAAGTACGATGACAAAGCGATCGGCCTGCACGGCAAGTATGGGGCGCAGCTGCCCACCATGCATTCGACAATGCATATCTATCCTATCAACGGCGCGGCGGGCCGGATTGGCCCGCAGGAGACGCCATGGAGATATCGGGATGCAAACTTTGCCCAAGTCATTGTAGGGGTTGACCCCGATCCGCAGAACAACGCGCACACGACCGCGTGGGCCCGCGATTACTGGTCGGCCATGCACCCCCATTCGGCTGGCGGTGGCTACGTGAACATGATCATGGATGAAGGCGAAGACCGGGTTAAGGCCGCTTATGGAAGCAACTATACGCGTCTGGCGCAGACCAAAGCGAAATATGATCCGCACAACCTCTTTCACATCAATCAAAATATCAAGCCCGCGCCGTTATAATACGCAGCGCATTCGCATGCGCACTTGCGGCATGGGCAGATACAGAGTAACACGCGGTGCACTATCACAGAGTATGTTCAGCAAGTGATCCCATCCGTTTGCGCTCAGGATAGTCACAGAGCGGATCAAGCACAGACGCGCCGGAGCGACCGACCTGAACGGCTTCATTCGTCATGGCCGGTCGCTAAGAGAGGACGTCGGGAAACCCCTGGCGCGTCAACCTGTACCTCGGTGATCGCGCTGTACCGGAACAGCGCGATGCTCTCGGATCGGTGTAGTTCGGACGTGTCGGAGGAGCGATGGTGCGCTGCCTTGCCGCTAAAAGCGGTGAGGTTTACGCGATTAGGAGCGCAATCGTCCCTCGCGATCACACGCCCATTCGGGAGCGTATCGAGGTACTTCTAGCGTTAAGCTGCGGCGACGATGGCCGCGAAATCGGCGGCTTTCAACGAAGCGCCCCCGACGAGCGCACCGTCGATGTTTGGCCGGGAAAGCAGGTCTTTCGCGTTGTCCGGCTTGACGCTGCCGCCGTACTGAACCCGTACCGCCTCCGCCGCTGCCGCGCCATACAGTTTGCCGACGGTCTGGCGGATGACGCCGCACACACGGTCCGCCTCATCCGCCGCGCAGACTTCGCCCGTCCCGATCGCCCAGACCGGTTCGTAGGCAAAGATAAGGCGTGCGGCATCCTCGGCCGAAACGTCTTTCAAGGCCGCAGTTGCCTGGCCTTCCACGACCGCATCCGTGCTGCCCGCCTGACGCTCCGCAAGGGTCTCACCGACGCAGACGATCGGGATCAACCCGGCTGCCTGAGCGGCGCGCAGCTTTCGGTTGACGGTAACATCGTTGTCCCCAAAGAGGGCAAGGACATCCGGCGTGAAATCGGGTTCCGGAACTCCAAACCGGCCGCGACGCTCGGAGTGTCCGACGATCACATATTTGCATCCAAGCTCAAGAAGCATGTTTGGAGCGATATGGCCGGTGTAAGCCCCTTTCTCCTTCCAGAACACATCTTGCGCTCCCAGGGCGATGGAGGTTCCGATGACCGACTCCCCCACGGCCGAGATCGCGGTGAACGGCGGGCAAACGACGACCCGTACTCCGGCCCCGACCTTCAGCTGGCCAAGCAGTTCGCCGAGCAATCTTTCCGCTTCGGACTGCGTGCAATGCATCTTCCAGTTACCGGCGATGACTTTTTCGCGCATGACATTTCACTCCTATTCAAGACGGCTTAAAATTGATTGCATGGGGTGCAGGTGGCTTACTTGTCCTGCAGGGCCATCACGCCGGGCAGAGGCTTGCCTTCCAGGAATTCAAGGGAAGCGCCTCCACCGGTCGAAATATGGCTCATCTTGTCGGCGAAACCGAGTTGCTGCGCCGCCGCCGCAGAGTCTCCGCCGCCAATGATGGTGATCGCACTGGAGTCCGCAAGGGCCTGTGCGACGCCCCGCGTGCCTTCCGCGAATTTGGAAAACTCGAAGATGCCCATCGGACCGTTCCATACCACGGTTGCCGCGCCCTTGATGGCCTGACTAAACGCCGCCACGGTCTCGGGGCCAATGTCGGCGCCTTCCCAGTCCGCAGGGATCTGACTCGCCTTCACGATTCGGGTTTCGCACTTTTCCTCGCCGACATCGAAGGGATTGGCGCTTGTTATCACGACATCCGTGGGCAGCAGCACCTTGTCGCCCGCTGTGGCCAAAACTTCCTTGCAGAAGTCGATGTTCGCCTCGTCCAGCAGGGACTTGCCGATTTCCCAGCCCTTTGCCTTCAAGAACGTGTATGCCATCCCCCCGCCGATGATCAACGTATCGACCTTGCCCAGAAGCTCACGAATGACGCCGATCTTATCCTTGACCTTCGCACCGCCCAGAATCGCCACGAACGGCCGCTTGGGTTCGCTGAGCGCTCCGCCCAGATAGTCCAGCTCTTTGCGCATCAGGAAGCCCGCGACGCCCGGAATTGTTTTGGTGACCCCTTCGGTCGAGGCATGCGCCCGGTGCGCCGTGCCGAACGCATCGTTCACATAAAGCTCCGCGAGGCTCGCAAGCTGGCGAGCGAATTCGGGATCGTTCTTTTCTTCTTCCGGATGGAACCGGACGTTTTCCAGCAGGATCAACCCGCCGTCATGGATCAGATTGACACGCCCCGCCACCTCGGGCCCGATGCTGTCCGGGAGCAGTTCGACCTTCTGGCCAAGCAGTTGAGCAAGACGCTCCGCGACGGGCGCGAGCGTGTACTTCGGCGTCACGCCTTTTGGCCGGCCGAGGTGGGAGACCAGGATCGTTTTCGCGCCAT
>JBBRKX010000379.1:0-5698 GCA_038231675.1 Chthonomonadales bacterium
AATAATTCAACCAGGAGAACACTAATTCGCTATGAGCCGTAAGGAAAAGTTGTCCCGTCGCGATATGATGCGCCGGACGGGCCGCATGATTTTTGGCGCGGGAGTAGGCGCGACCGTAGCAACCGTATTACAAATTCAGACTACGGGTTGTGAGCGCCCGGGCCTCTCCGCTCCCTCGGCAGCACCCCATCAGATTCCCGGGAACCCTCCCACTGCAAGCTTTATCGACGCGTCTAAAAAGGCCGGTCTGGACTTTACGCAATCGAACGCCGGGTGTGGTCAGCGTTATTTTGTTGAGGAGGTCATGTCGGGCGCAGCCGTCTTCGATGCGAATGGAGATGGCTTTCTGGACATCTACTTCCCCCAGCCCAAACCGCTGGCCAGGTGTAAGGCGAAGGTTAAAGAGCCTCTTCACCATCGCCTGTATATCAATGACGGCAAGGGCAATTTTACGTTGAAGGCAGATGCTTTTGGAGGAGTGGAGACCGATGCAGGGATCTGTGCGGCCGTCGGTGACTACAATAATGATGGCCATCCCGACCTGTACGTGACCTGCTATGGCAAAAACAGTTTGTTCCGCAATCGGGGCGATGCCACATTCGAGGACGTTACCGAGGAAGCAGGAGTGGGCCTTACCGGGTTTTCCACGGGAGCAGTATGGTTCGATTATGATGGGGATGGGTTTCTCGACCTCTTCGTCTGTCGCTATTGCGAGTACGATATAGCACATGACAATCCCTGCAAGACACCGGAAGGTTTGCCGGATGTATGTGGCCCTAGATATTATCTCCCTTCGGCAAATGTGCTCTACCACAATAACGGCGACGGAACATTTACTGACGTTACCCATAAAGCGGGCATCGATCTGGAACGCCAGCGCAGTCTGGGCGTTGCCGCCGCGGATTTCGACATGGACGGCCGCCTGGATCTTTTCATCGCCAATGACCTCGGCCCGAATTTTCTCTACCATAATAGCGGCGACGGGACGTTCAAAAATATAGCGATGCAGTCCGGCGTTACTTATGGAATCAATGGAGCATCACAGGCCAATATGGGAGTCGCCGTCGGCGATTACGATGAAGACGGAGACCTGGATGTACTGGTCACCACGTTTACCAATCAGCCGAACACGTTGTACCGAAACGATGGAGGTTACTTTACGGATGTAAGCGCCGAAGCGGGCATTGCCCAGCCAACTATCGCGTTTCTGGGATTTGGCGCCGGATTCTTCGACGTCCGTAATCTGGGACAATTGGATGTCTTCTTCGCAAACGGGCATGTCAGCCCCTATGTGGGGCGGGACAACAATCGTTTTAGCTATAAAGAGCGGAACCAATTGTTCCTGAACAACGGGACGGGGAAGTTTGTCGAGACGCCCCAGGCCTTACCTTCCGCAGACATCGAGGTTCACAAAGGAGCCTGCTTTGGGGACTTCACTAACAATGGCAAGATCGATATCCTGGTAACGGTAGCGGATGGCCGGCCTGTGCTGCTGCGAAACGACTCCCCTCCGGCAAACTATCTGCTCGTTCGCCTGATTAACGTGCATGGCTGTGTCACTCCGATCGGGACCCGCTGCGTGGCGATGTTTGAAGGCCGGAAGCGGATGCGCGTGGTGCTTGGCGGGGGAAGCTATGGAGGCGAGAGCGATCATCGCGTGCATTTTGGCCTTGGCAATGCCGCCCGGGTAGATTCATTGGAGATCCATTGGCTCTCGGGAAAGACCCAGGTATTGACAAACATCGCTGCCAACCAGATCCTGACGGTGCATGAGAACCGTTGAGGATAACAATTTCGTATGGGATACGAGTCGCCACGGGGTGCGTTTCGTAACACGAACGAACTTTATAGAGTAGAAACGCAAAAAGGCCGGCGAATTCTCGCCGGCCCAAACGCACTATTATGTCAAGGTTCCTCCGACCCACCTGAAGCGACATGTTCATGGGTGCAATGCTCGTCTTCGCTCTTTCGGTAACCCGGCCATCTCGAACTCGATTCGAGATCCGTCGGTTTTGCGTCACTGCCTCGCGGCAGGTTTGCCTTTATCGGGAGCGGAGGTCAACCAGCAAGAGTATCGGTGAAAGCAAAGCCCGTCCTTCCTGGCAAAAGTGCAGTATTTACGAAATCAGGACGGCTGCCACTTAAGCGTACATGGGTCCGGGGCCGCCCGTGTCTATACGGGACCGCTTGCAGCACGGTCTAGCAAGGAAAGGAAACCTCTTTAACCATGCCCTTCCAGCGAGGAACTTAGGAACGGTTCTCCATCACCGTGGCGTGGCGCTCCCGCCTTCGGTCAGCGTGACGATCCGGTCCGCCTTGAGATTCTTATACAATGACGTGCTCCCGCCTGGCCAGCGAACCGTGACCGAAGCAGAAGTGGCTTTTCCCAGCCCGAAATGGACCCTGGGATCGGAAGCGGAAAGATAAGATCCATCCGTGCCACACCGCCTGAGCAGCTTTTGCCCGCCGGCAATTGCCGTCACCATGGCGCCATATCCATCTCGGTTGCTCTTTGTGCCGACCAGCCGGCACAGGAGCCAATGGCCCACCGGCGTGCTTTCGTTATGGAGAAGGAGCGGAGCACCCTGTCCGTCCACTGCCAGAGCGTCCATCCGACCATCATTATCGAAATCTCCAACCGCCAGTCCACGCCCGAGAATCGGTTTCTGAATTCCAGGCCCCGCGACGGTGCTTCTATCGACAAACAATCTGCCATGATCGTTGTGAAATAACTGCGTCGGCTGGAGGAAAGCCTGGCTTTTGTCCACATCGGATATGTTGTCATAGACGTGGCCGTTCGCGATCATAAGATCCAACCAGCCGTCATTGTCGTAATCGATCCACTTGATGCCGAACGCGAGAGTGTCCATGGTGTAGTGGGTCAGCATCATGGTGGTCGAAATCTCTTCGAACAGCCCGTGGCCCACGTTGTGAAATACGCACTTGGCCTGGCCGTGGAATGTCGTGACCGTCAAATCCAGTTTGCCGTCATTGTCGAAGTCGCCCCAGTCCAGTCCCATGCCTGCGTAGATCGTCGCACTACCGTCGTATGCGGTCGCGGATTCTCGTCCTATGTTCTTAAATGCTTTGCCCTGGTTCTGGAGCAGATCTCCCGGTTCGGTATCGTTTGCGACCATGAGACTCTGGCGGCCCGTGCCATCGAAATCCGCAAAGCCTACCGCCAGAGTCTTGCCCCAGGTTTCCGCCTTCCACCGGTGGGTTACATCGGTGAACTTACCTTTGCCAGCATTGTGATAGAGCACGCCTTCTTCCGCCCGATAGGTCGTAGGAGAACAGCCCATCTTTTTGCCGTCGGCCGTGCATAAACGTCCCACAGCGGCCGCATCGAATTTAACGTATCCCCCAACGTAGAGATCCAAACGCCCATCGTTATCGATGTCGCCGAAAGCGCAACTGGTTCCCCAGGGTTGCGGCTTGAGCCCTGCTGCAAGGGTCACATCTCGAAATCCGACCCCATGCTCGTTGTGAAGCAGCAGACCGGTCCGGTAACCTGAAATGTAGAGATCGTCGTACCCATCGTTGTCGTAATCGCCCACCGCGCAGCCTAGAAAATGCCCGGACAGTTTACCCAGACCGGTCGCCAGGGTCACATCGGTGAAGTGGCCATGGCCATCTCCCTTATACAGCGCGATGCGGGAGCCAATCAGCAAAATATCGAGGTTTCCGTCCTTATTGTAGTCGAGGAACGCACACCCATTCCCAATGGTCTGTAGAATATCGAGCGGGCGTGGCCCCTCGATGGTCCACCGGTAGCGCAGCCCTGCTTGCTCCGCTATATCCTTGAACCAGGCATGCGCCGCGCCAGGGTTCCCGATGGCTTTTGCTCCCGTCGGAGGAGGGGGCTCATCACGGTGATGCGCTGTCCAGGAGCTTTGATTGGTCGGCCGAACGATGTTGGGCCGGTTATCCGCAGGCTCAAGCTGAACGCCGGATACAAAGCGCCTGGAGAGACGCGCTGTTATGGACACCGCGACAACCATTCCGAACAAGACGATCCATTTTTTCAAGAGAAGAGTAACCTCGCATCGGCTGAAAGAGCAAGTAAACGTTTCACCCGGTTCGCTGATAGAATGCGAGAAGCCGTCCCCGAAAAAGCCGGGTGACGGCTGCTCGGCCATCGGGGGATAGAACTCCAGGGAAAGGATCTATTTCCAGCTCATGGTGACCAGGAAGTTTTTGAACTGGAGGCCCGAAGTGCCCGCGGCATTACCGCAGCCGGTCTGATCGTCCCCCGTGTTGTTCGCCGGGTTGCCGTGGGAGATGCGCTCCGGCTTGACAAATTTCACATGTCCATCGACACACGCGACGTTTGAGCCGCCTGAGTGAACGGGCTCGTTCTGACGCCCGCAGTTATTGCAGCCGAGTTGTCCCATAATACCCGTCACATACACGCCAAAGGGAGCGCTTTGATCGATCCAGCCCGCACAACCGTCGTTCCCATGCCCTCCGGCTGAGTTCCATTCCAACGGATTGGAGACGTCCGCAACTACTCCCTGGCATTCCGTAAGCAATACGGTGGATGCGACCGCATTGCACGCGGCAATGTTTCCACCCGGCTGAAACCCGTCCAGGTTGCCATTGAAAGAATAGGAAACTGCCTTGCCGGCCGTGGGATCGTCGGGGCACTTGTAGACGCCCTGGCTTTTCGCGTAGGGGAAGACCAGACCGCCCCAGCCGCGCCCCCAATGTTGATCGCCCGGGATATTCTGCTGGCCAGGCGCGTTATTCTGATCGCCGATGGGAAACTTCTCATCGTAATCCTGTACATACTGCATGAAGGCAAGCGCCAGTTGCTTTTCATTCGACTGGCAGGACGCTTGCCGCGCCTTTTCGCGGGCTTTCGCAAAGACCGGAAACAAAATCGCCGCTAGAATGGCGATGATTGCGATTACAACCAATAATTCGATCAGAGTAAACCCTGATTTACGAGGTAAGAACCTCATGGTGTAGGCTTCTCCTCCTTCCCATTCGATGGGAGGATGTAACGGAATGAATAGAAGATTCGAATGCCTGATACCCGCTGGCATCCGTGCATTCATGGTCACGTGAGCGTTGTCGAGGCTCAGCCAGACCCATTACACAAACTTTTCTGCCATCCAGCATCATGAAGGGGGAACTCACAACCTCGAATGGACAGAGCAAAAACCCTTTTGAGTAGCGCCGGCCATCGTATATACTAAAACATTCTTTCCCTCCTTTGTCGCAATCCTTTACTATAGATGGTGATGAAGGGCGGAATATCCCAGTTGCGTGAGACATTAAGTTGAATGTGACATCTACGTGAAGGGTTCACCCGGGGCAGCATAGGCAGGAAGGAATGGAAAATCCCGAGAAATAAAATAATTTCAGGACAGGGTTGCCGAAGTGACAAATGCAAGTCTAATAGGAACAGAGGCCTTGTATCTTCATCCGCACAAACGCATTTTTGTTTACAACCCAGACAGAGCACGCATGACGTACGATGCAACCGAGGAGAAAAATCAATGAAACGTAGCACCAAGGTATTTGCGGTCTCCGCGCTCGCGGTGACCGCGGCAGCGGCGATCGTTCAGGCGCAGGGGCCTGGGGGGGGGCAACCGGGGGGACCCGGTGGACCCGGTGGATTCCAGCCGGGCGGACGCGGCGGCGGCCGGGGAGGGTTCGGCCGCGGGAACATGATAGCGGGCACCGTCAGCGC
>JBBRKX010000380.1:0-5695 GCA_038231675.1 Chthonomonadales bacterium
CGATGGGGTAAAAATGACCGACCCAAAACGCGAAATCGATATGATCGATTTGAACGGACGCGTTCTGCGCATGGGCGCAAAGCGTTATCTGCGTATCATTCTGCCATAACTCCACCGGCCCATCCCAGAAGAGGCTATCCATTCGCAATCAAGCAGGCGGTTTCCTAACGCGCCTGCTTTTTTGTATCGAATTGCAGAGCAAAAGCTATTCGCTCTTTAAGCGTTGGGTGCGTTCCAAACCAGAATTGAATGAGCACGGGAGGATCGGGGTCCGTATAATCACGTTCAGCAAATCCCACCATAAGCCGTGCGGTCGCTTCCGTCAGGTGAGTCGTCCGCAGTCCAAAGGCATCGGCCCTGTGCTCCATGTACCGTGACTCAAAGTTCGCGATCGGCTCCTGCACGAGGATAAAGACCGTCAGAACCAACCAGATAAACGGCAGAGCTGCGGGATCATTGAGACCTCGGAAGCCCCAGGCCCGTCCGTATTTCAGCGTTCCCCAGGGCAATAGGCGTGAGGCGATCCAACAAAATAGGAACGCACCCAGTGCTCCGGACGCAAAGCCGTACCATATGTGTCCCTCGACGTAATGCCCCATCTCATGTCCGACCATCGCGAGCAATTGATCCTCGGGCAGTGTCTTCAAGGCGGTGTCATCGATGACGATCTGAGTCGTCGGCCCCAACCCGTTTACATAGGCATTGACATGACGCGTCCTGCGGCTGGTGTCTTCCACAAACACGCTTGCGCCTGAGATGCCTGCGCCACCGGCAAACGCCAGAATTTTGTCGCGGAGTGGTCCTTGCGGCAAAGCGCTGAAGTGATTGAACGCCGGCCCTCGCACAATAGGGTCCAGGACAATTGCGCCGAGCATGAGCGGCACTATCGCGGCCCAGAGCCACAGCCACCAGCGCGCCGGGGATTTCGAGTACAGCCAGTAGCCGATCCACAATATTGGGATTTCCGGCAGATCGAAGAGTACAGAGGTGATGAGGTCTTTGAAATATCCAGCAAGCGTCTGGCTTGAAAAGCCGTAATGATGCTCCAGCGCAAAGCCCGCCAGACCAAACGGGAGCGACCAGCAGATCAACAGGAATGTAAAGGCGAGATACGTGGCGGCGATCACAATGAATGGCGGAAGCGCAGGCCCTATCGGCGGAGTACGGTTCAGTTTGCGGTATGCCGCCTCCACAAACGCAGTAAGCAGCCGGAAGCGAAGCAGCAGCCAGAGGCCGAAGAGGCGCCAACCTATCCGAACTAGCAGTAAAATATAGTCTGCCCGCTGATAGACGATGGCGCGTGCGGGAACATGAGGAGTAAATGCATCACGCGAAAACGGATGCAATTGGGAATGGATTGGCGACTCGAAAATGGGGCCCGCATAGAGCCGGGCGCTTGTCGACAAAAGAATTGCCACAAGCGCCATCACAAGAATCACTACCACACAATAGCGACGACCGAGCTTTCCCCAACGCTTCGACTCTTGGCCCATGTTAAACGGCGGCTTGTAGGGCCGCATCGTAATTCGGCTCGTTCGGTATATCGCTCACGTATTCCACGTACTTGATTTTCTTATCCGGCCCGATAACGAAAACGGATCGGGCAAGAAACCGGTCGAAGGAACCGCCCTTGATCAGGACGCCGTAGGCTTTGCCAAAATTGACATCGCGATGATCGGAAGCTGTTTCGATCTTGTCGATGCCTTCCGCGCCGCAAAATCGCCCCTGTGCGAAGGGCAGATCGGCGCTGACGGTAAGGATTGCAACGCTATCGGGGAGATGTGAGGCGCGCTCATTGAACTTCTTCGTCTGCATCGCGCATACCCCGGTATCCAGCGAAGGAACCACGGAGATCACGAGCGTTTTGCCTTCGTATTTCGAGAGAGAGACATCGGACAGTCCGGCATCGGTCTTCTGCTGCAACTTAAAATCCGGCGCCGGATCGCCCGGCTTCAACGCTTCGCCTTCCAGGGCAAATTTATTTCCCTTGAGGTTTATGGTTCTTTCTGACATTATGAGAGGTCTCCTATCCCTTGTAACATAGCTTAACAGAGCCGTCGGAGCGACGGGGTTCCAAACATTGATTATACTGCTTTCAAGCTGGAATCCGTCTCTCTATACGTCAGGAATCCTCACGTTCTTTCTCCTGAAGTTGTTGAGCCCGTCGTTTTGCCGCCATGAGTCGGGACATACTTGCCTCTTCCGGCGGACCCTGGTCCGCCACGATAGCCTCCGGCGCCGGACCAGAAATACTTTCCGCGCCTTCCGGACGCAGCGTACGTGCGGCCGCCCCCACGGAGGGCGCCACTCCTGTAACCGTGCTGGTAGTTCCTCCGTTGCCGGAAGGAAGCGGGGATGCAATTGGCCCCGTCCTTTCCTGAGCAATCCGTTCAGACCATTCCGGAACAGTCTCGGCTGCGACCGTGCCCTCCCGCCCCGCCAGAGCGCCGTCTTTCCTATCCAGCAAGCGCCCGAGTTCCGGTGTTGCGGCACGCCCGGTGGCCGCCACGGGTTTCTTGCCCCGAATCCATGCGACCGCCCGCGCGAAATCCTGCCGTTCCAGCGCCAGACGGCGTACGGCGATGTCCACCGGTAGAAGCAACATAGAGAGCAGCATAAGCAGCGGGACCATATCGGTCGGCGTCCAGACACCGGGCCTGTCCGCTCCAAAGACCGCCGAAGCGGGCGGATCCGCCCGGCCCTGGCCAATTTCCGCCAATTGCGTCATGAGATAGCGATTGGAAGAAGTGTTCTTGTACTCCGGGGAATATGCCGTCGATAGGCCGATCACAGTCGATTTCTGTGGCGTTCTTCCTCCCGGCGCTCCCTGCAGCACGTTCACAAGGTACGTGCCGATCTGCGGAGCGTCGAACCATGCTTCATAGTGTCCCGGCCCGGTTTGTCGAAGAACGTCTTGCTGGGCCGGGGTCCCATGCAGACCTCCCGTCGAGGGCCCGGCGATACGCTCCTGCAAGACGAGTTTATTCACATAATGGCCCTGCTCATCCACCGCATCCACGACCACATGTCCACGGTTGCCCTCCATGGCTACCTGGGTGGAATAGTCGCTCGGAGCGAACGGTCGGAGCGTCCAGCGCATTGCCTGCGCCCAAAATTTCGAGTACCCCGGCCAACCAAGCCACTGCGCGGCCCACTTCGCCCGATCGTCCGACATAAAGGCGACCGAACGCCCCAGCCCATAACGCCAGCCCGCGAAGATCGGATCCTGTCGGTGCGAAATCAGCGAGGGGATCACGGTTTCTTTTAGATTGCTGATATTGTAACCGAGCAGAGGAGGAGCGGTCGACCAGTCGATGCCCTTGAAGACTTCGTCCCCGTCCACCACGATAGGATGAAATGGTTCCTCGATAATGGGCGGCTGGCTGATCGTTTCTGAATCCTTAAGCAGCAGTCTGGGCAAATCTTGAGGTTTCTCCGCGTCATAGCCCTGGCCCCCTCCGATGAAGGCGAGCGTCTTCATGAACTGAAGGTCCTGCTGCCCTGTGGCGCCCGTGGTGATCGTCGATAGCGTGATCCCCATGTCACGGATCTTCTTGACAGAGGTGGCGATAGAGCCCTGGTTCTGCTCATACACCGCGTCACCGTCCCCTAGAAAGATGATATGCTTGACTTTGGCATCGGTGGAGTTCAGAACACGGGCGGCCTCCAGGAGATAGGGTTCGTAACTGGGAGGATCTCCCATGTCCTGGAGCTTTTGCATCGATGTCTTCAGGGCTTCACGATCCGTCACATGCTGCATTGGTATTCGCCAGGTTCCGCCTGGCGAGGACATGCCGCCCCCGCCACCCCACGATCCCGGCCCCGCACAGTCGAGCACGCCCACTTGATCCATGGGCTCCAGGAGGTCCATGGTCGCCTTCGCGGCCTCGATGGACATATTGATGGTGGTCGGAATCTCTAGATCCTCGATCACGAGCGCGACCGCTACCGCAGGAATCCGTTTCTGCTTTTTCACGTCCATCGTCACGGGAAGCGTTTCTTCGATCGGCGTTCCGCGGTACCCTCCCGCTCCAAAACTATTTTCGCCTCCCACCATGCCGAACCCAACGCCGAAATCGCGGCAGGATACCTGCAGGGCCGTCATCTGCGGCAGGGATAAATCCCCTGCGCGCACGTTGCTCAGAAACACGCTGTCGAAGCGCTGCAGGGCGGCGGCGCTGGTCGGCATCGCTTCGGGCGGCGCATATTCCACATCGATATTCTCTTCTTTAAGGGACTTCCGCAGGAATCCCGTCATAACAGGATTGTCCGCCACATAAAGCACCGTGGGCCTTCCCTGCACCCAGACAAATCCCTCACCCTTGTTATTTTCGGCGATGGTGTCTTCCGGGGCATTGAGGAGTGCGCCGTAGCGAAAGAAACCTACTTTGTCTATGTTTTGGTCGAATACCACTACATTCTTCCCCGTATGCAGGGAGACGGTCTTCGCCATGCCGAACGGCTTACCATCCCTGTTAAGGGTTACCGTGGCGGTCTGTGGAGTGAGACTGCTGACGACGACCCGAATAGGAAAGGGCTCTCCAATCTTGACGCGGTTCGGCATCACCATCTTATCGATGAGGGCTTCTTTCGGCAGAGTCGTCGGAAGGGTGATGGTGTCCAGCACAATATGGTCGGCCGTAAGTTCCGGCACTTGCGCCAGCGCCTGCCCATTGTTTTCGTTGCCGTCCGAAAGTAGCACGATACGTTTGCCACTCTCCCTGGCCGCGGTGTCCAGTTCGTTCTTCGCCTGACGCAGAGCCTGCTCGATATTGGTGGAGGTCGTGGCGCCGGGATCTCGCGTATAGCCCGCTTCATTGGAGGACGTCAATGCGTTCTGTGTGTGCGGATCTTGCGCAAACGTAATGACTCCGATCTTATCGACCGTGCGCTTGCCCTGACTCGCCTGGCGAACATAATGGTCGATGGCGGCGCGTTGGTCCTCACGAATACTTCTCGAACTGTCGATCAGAAAAACGACTGCGAGCGATTCGCCTTTTTTAACGAGTCGCATTCCGGCCAGGGCCAGAATAAGCAGCGTCGCCAGGATGCATCGAAGGAGAAGAGCCGCCCGTTTGCGACCGGAACTCATGTCGGTGACCGCCCGATGGTGCTGCCACCAAACGAAGGCCAGATAGAGAGGCAATAGAAGAAGCGCGGTGGGAAACGCGAATTGAATCGGCACGTCAGAGCCCTCTTTTATCCGGGGAAACCTAACCTGTTCCGCAGGATATGCAGCGTAGACCAACGAGCATACAGGTTAGATGAGAGGATAGTCGGATCACACTATTTCTTACGTGTCCAGGATAGCAATCGGTTACAGCAAATCCTGCGCGCACTACGTTGAAATTGCCGTCAACGCTTCCGAAACGGCGGATTTGATCGCCGGATTTTCATCGTCCGCCATTTGGGCAAGCGCCCCCAGCGCCGGGTGCGCGAATGGGCCCAGCTTTCCAAGCGCGATCACCGCATATCCTCGGACATCATCGTCTATATCGTTGAGAGCCGTACTCAGCGCGGCTACGACGCCCTCCACGGGCGATGCGATACGCGAGAGCGCCCACGCCGAATACCAGCGCACCTTTTCATCCGGGTCTCGTAACGTGGCGCATAGGGGTAATGTGGCGCATTCCGCCGCCGCGCCGATGTTACCCAATGCCCATGCGGCACTCCAGCGATTGTCCGAATGGGGATC
>JBBRKX010000381.1:0-5687 GCA_038231675.1 Chthonomonadales bacterium
TTGCCGTCACATCTATCCAGCACATTGCCTCATCGACGGCTATTGCTACCCGTCGGATCTTTCGAAATAAAGGTTCGACCCAGGAGACCAATACAAATGGACAAGCATGATAATCGCTTCAGTGACATGACCATGAAGGAATATGAGGATTTCTGTAAGTGTTCGGAAAACAGCATCCAATGGAAATCCCGTAGGATAAGCAAGGAGGAGGCAGAAGACATTCACTCGGAAGCCACATTCAACGTATTACGAGCCAACCGCAATGGATTGCCCGTGAAAAACCATAGAGGTATGATTCGACACAACGCTGGATATGTCATTCGAGAGCATATTCGTGGGAAGCTAAGGGAAGAAGAACACTTGACCCTCTTTGTTCACGAACTCATTTCTCAGCCGAGCGTACACAGTATCGATGATGGCACAATACTTCATAGCGCCTTGGACGAGGCTTTAAAAAGCTTACGGGATAATGAGTTCAAGCTTATCTGGATGCATCACATTCAAGGCTATTCGCACGACAAAATGGCGCATGAACTCAACATAAGTTCCGTCGCTTCCAAAAGACGTCTATCTCGCATCTATCAAAAGTTGCGTAACCATGTATGCTTTAGAGATTGCTAAACTCTCTCTTGTTGCATCATAAATCCTCATCCCGCACAGTCGCGACGCTGTGCATTCAACATGGCTTTAGGTCATGGCCCCACATGTTCTAAAATTAAACCGTCCTTCAACGAAGAGGGGCTGGAGATATGCCATGATTGACATACTGGAGATATGCCATGACTAACTTAAAGAACGGACCAAGTCACATTAACGCCCCAAAGAAAACAGATGGCATTAAACCTGACGCGCTTAACCTGGCTCATTTTCGAGAACATCCAGAGGACTTTCTGCGCGAGACACTCCTCAGGCAACCGCACTCTATCCTGCGAGCCGCAAGAATGGGATTGCTCGTAGCCGTCAACGTTGCGCCCGTCTCCTCCAAGAGTTCTATCAAACTCTCAGACAAAGAGTCGCATCAGACCACGCAATGATCACAACGCAACAATGATGTTGTCGTTTTCATCCATTATGCTTACCAATACATACACTACATCTTTCACTCCTAATTCAGGTTGTTAGAGCGTCCAGTGTAGAATGCAAGGATGAAGCGTTTTCAGCTTGTGATCCTCCGTTTTGAAAGACAGGGAGTTACGCAGCCATCGCATTGCCGTAGATTGTTGGGATTGCTGCTCAAACTATCCGGTGCTGGCGCGCCCTCCAGTGTACACTGGAGGGCGCTTTGCAAACTTCGGCCCACGGAAACCAAAGAGAATGGTTTCCTCACCTAGCGCGATGCGGCCGATTTTGGGGAGAGAGCCACCATGTCCGCAAGGATATGCTTGGCCTCTTGAAGCGTGATGTCGAGTGTCGGGGCCTTGGCGTCGAGCGGCGTCGCCTCAGGGTCCGCATCCAGCGCTGCTGTCGGCTTCGTATCCTTCGGGCTCATCGGCGCCGGCAAGCCGGGCTTATCCGCGAGCTTTAACGTGATCAGGTAATCCTTCTCCGTGGTTTTCGGCCGTGCAAGAAGCTCCTTCTTTCGAGTCTGCGCCAGCGCTTCCGCATCCTTCTTTTCCTGGATGCGCTGCGCTTCATTCATCGACACGCTTTTCGACGCCATCAGCTTCTTGAACTTCTCGATCTCCAGATGAAGATAGGCGAAGTCTTTGTCGGACGCGATGCGGCTTTCGGACCGCTTTCGCAATTCCCGTGCGATCGGCTGGACACGGTTCAACTTGTCGAAAGGCGCGCCGGGGATGGTGTCCCAGGCAAGCGGATTGTCCAGGTTTTTCTCGCCGATATCCGTATAGTTGTTCAGGGACGGCAGGATAACATCCGGCACGACACCCTTAAGCTGGGTGGATGCGCCGCTGGGCCGAAAGAACTTCTGGATCGTGAGCTTGAGCGCGCCGGGCTCGGTCGATATTTTGACCGGGATCCGCTGCATCACCGGCCCCAACTGAACGACCGTCTGCACGGTCCCTTTTCCAAATGTGGAACTGTCGCCCACGATCGCCGCGCGATCGTAGTCCTGCAGGGCGCCCGCAAGGATCTCGGACGCCGAAGCGCTGAACTTGCTGATCAGAACGATCATTGGCCCGTCGTAGAGGACCGTGGGGTCCGGATCGCGATCGACCTGGATCTTTCCGTCCGAATCGCGCACCTGGACAACCGGACCCTGCTTGATGAATAGCCCGGTGAGCCGGATCGCTTCGTCCAGGGAACCGCCGCCGTTACGCCGCAGATCCAGAATGATGCCGTCTACTTTTTCCGCCTTGAGCTTTCGAAGCAATTTGGCGACATCCGCCGTGGTGCTCTTCAGCACATGCCCGTCATTATCGGTGCTCGCATAGAACGAGGGCAGGTCGATCACGCCCAGCCGCTGCATCTTGCCTTTTCCGTCCGGCTGCTCGATGAGCCTGGCCTTCGCCTCCGATTCCTCAAGCTTGATCTCGTCGCGCATCAGCTTGACGACCCGTCGGGTCGAAGGATCCGTCGCGTCCGAAGGAAGGATAGTCAGGCGCACCTCGGTTCCCTTTTGCCCGCGAATGAGGTCGACGATCTTGTCCAGTTTCATATCGACAACGTCGACCGGCTCTTTATCTCCCTGCGCCACGGCGACGACCCGGTCCCCCGGCTTCAGCTTGGCGCTCTTGATCGCGGGTCCGCCCGGAATCAATTCGACGATCTTACAGTAGCCATCCTCGGACTGAAGCTGCGCTCCGATTCCGACCAGCGACAGCTTCATACTGATATTGAAGTTATCGTAGGAGGACTTGCCGAAATAGTCGGAATGCGGGTCATAAGAATGCGCGAGCGCCAGTAAGAAAACTTCCAGCACATCGTCCTTATCGTACGCATGGAGGGCGTGTCCAAGCCGGCTATAGCGGCGTGTCAAGACTTTAACGATCTCCTCGGGCTTTTGCTTATTCAATTTCTCCTGAAGATACTCATAGCGTAAGCGATCGTGCCAGGCTTGCTTAGCCGCATCCAGATCGGCGGGGCGGGCCATCTTTTTCCGGTCCAGCGCATACATTTCATTGCCGGTAAAGGTGAATTCTTCCGTTTTGAGCGCATTGGTCACATAGTCGAGCTGCTGATCTATGCGCTCGAGCAGTCGTGCAAAAATCTCGTTCGCGGCGGTAAGATCGCCGCGATCCAGAAGATCGTCCTCAAGCGTCTTACGCCATTTCGAAAACTCGTCCAGATCCGTCTGAATAAAATAGAGGTGCGAAGGATCCAACGCATCCAGGTATTGGTCCATCAAGTGGACGGAAACCTGATCGTGATGCGGCAGCTTGACAAAGTTATCTGCGTCCAGGATCTGTGCCGAGATCTTCGCGATATTTGCATTGTCCGTATCACTTGCGTGGCGGGTGGGCGTCTGGTCTTGAGCAAGCTGTAAAGCATGATCGTTCGAAGCGTTCAGGCCAGAACCGCTTGTTCCCACAATGCCCTGTAAGGAGGCTCTGTCCGCTGGCTTCGCGCTGCATCCCGCGACAACGAGGGCGAACGCCATCGGCGCGAGTATCCTGAAGGCTGATAATCTCATGTGCAAGTTATTCCTTAAGTCTTACTTCCGGGGTTGTCTCCGGCTCGACCAATAGCGCGGTCGACGGCTCCAGGACGCGGGGTGCGGCGACACCGCTCCAGGCTTCTTAGAGTGTTACCTTCTTATTACGTTACCTATTTTAACAGCGGATGGTTGCGTGTCTCATCGATTTGGGAGCGAATCGTATATCTGGACACGCGTCCAGAGCGGGCGACACTCCTCGACGAACTTATGATGGTCCGGATGATCCTGATACAGGTCATGGCCGGCTGCATCCGCGAATTCCACAAGCAGCGAAACCGCGTACGAGTTGTCCACTACCGGTCGAGGCGTCCCGGCCGGTACGCCGACTTCAAGACGAAGCACCGAGGGAATAGAAGGCAGATGTTTTCTGCATCCTTCGGCGATTTTTTGTCCATCGTCTGCCTGACCGCCCTCGCGCACCCAGAAATACACAGAATGGATAAAGCCTGTCTGTTGTGACATCATTGCTCCTCTAAAATTAAACGGTAATCATATGTACACGCGCTGCAGCGCCAAAAAGGATCATTTTTGCGAAACGTACTCGGCGGAACGGAAGCAGTGCATGACATGATCATCGACCATGCCTGTCGCCTGCATAAATGCATAACAGATGGTGCTTCCCACGAAATGGAAGCCGTGTCGCTTCAAGTCTTTGCTCATTGCGTCGGACTCGGCGGTCGTCGCGGGCAATTCCTGGATCGACTTGCGGGCATTGCGTTTCGGTTCGTTGTCGACAAACTTCCAGATATACGCGTCGAAAGCGCCGAATGCGTGCTGAATATTCAGAAAGGCCCTTGCGTTCGCGATCGCGGATTCTACTTTCAGGCGGTTCCGGATGATGCCCGTATCGGCCATCAGCTCCTGGATTTTAGGCGCGTCGTACGTTACGATACGCGCGGGATCGAAACCATCGAATGCGGCCCGATAGCCTTCGCGCCGCTTCAGCACGGTTTCCCAACTCAGCCCGGCCTGAGCGCCCTCGAGCAACAGAAACTCGAAAAGCTTGCGATCTTCGTGAACGGGCACGCCCCATTCTTCATCGTGATACCGGATCATGAGATCCGTGGTCGCCCACTCGCATCGCATTTTCAGCCGGACCTCCTTTGCTCACGGAATCCCCTGAGCACGCATGTCGTGCGCGTAGTGCCGGTTCTATTTCGGACCGCGACCGCCCAATTCCTTCTGGGGCGCGTTCTTACTTGAGCGCTTCGCCGATAAACTGCTCTATGGCAGCCGCAGGCCTTGCTCCTGCCGTTCGCGTCACTTCCCGGCCTCCGGAGAATACCGCCAGCGTGGGGATCGACCGTACATTGGAATTTGCGCCCAGTTCAGGAAGCGCCTCTGTGTTCACCTTGGCGATGATGTACTTTCCGGCCCCGGAAGCGGCCACCTTCTCCAGCTCGGGAGCGACCATTCTACACGGTGCGCACCAGGGAGCCCAGTAGTCCACCACAACCGGGAGCGGCGACGAGCGCACCAGTTGATCGAACCGGCCCTGGCTGTCGACTTCCACCGGAACGGAAGGCGGGGGTATTGCGGCATGACACCGGCCGCATTCGCCGGTTTCGCCCAGACGCTCAAAAGGTGTGCGATTCTTCTGCTCACAGGACGGACAGACCACAATGATGCCCTTATCATCGGTTTTCGCTGTGCTCATCGTCGGCGATTCCCTTCTCCATACGTTTCGTTACCGAAAAATCAATATTACGGCAACAATTCTGATGTCAAATATAGTTTACCGCATTGCTCCCTTTCCTGCATAAGTCCTCGCCCACGTCTCCATCTAAACCAAAACATCGCGCTGGAACCAGCGATCTTACCACTTATTTCCCCAACGAAGAACTAACCTGTCGTCTCAAGCGTAGGATTGAACAAAATACACGATTTGTACATTCGTTCATGAGGCGGGGACATGGGAGGCTCAACTATACATGAGGATCCGCGAGAATCCATTCTGGATGCGGCGGATCGGCTCTTCCAGCATTTCGGTTACAAGAAGACCACAGTGGAAGATATCGCGACCGAAGCGGGAATCAGTAGAGGCACGATCTATCTTTACTTCAAGAGCAAA
>JBBRKX010000382.1:0-5683 GCA_038231675.1 Chthonomonadales bacterium
ATGCCGTTGGCCATGGCGACACCCGATGCCGTTGGCCCTGGCGACACCCGATGCCGTTGGCCCTGGCGACACCCGATGCCGTTGGCCCTGGCGACACCCGATGCCGTTGGCCCTGGCGACACCCGATGCCGCTAGACCTGGCGACACCCGATGCCGTTGGACCTGGCGCAGACATAATTTACCGCACGATTGACGAAATTCATTGCGGTGCATAAGCGGAACGTTTACGTGAAAATAAAACCGAATGACCCTGTCGCCGGAAGACTGACTGCGAGAAATGGCGCATTCGTTCGGGTAAAGGGGACCGGTAAGGCGTCGGTGAGCCATTCGCCATCAAAATCATCGGTTTCCATATCTACCCAGTGGCCGTCTAAGTCAATATAGTGGGGTGAAACTTCGAATATTTTGGCAAGAGCTGCCGACAGACCAGGTAGGAAGCGAACGGCCCTAACAGCGGCCAGTGCAGGAAATTGTTGACGTATGCGCATGAGAATGCCAAAACAGAGTTGTTCGGCCTACATGATGGTGGGACTGTCGTTGGCCTGCTTCACCGCATCCAGGAGCGAGGCGCAAACGCCCGCGCCGTACGTCTGGAAAAGCGTCAAGGTAGGAGCCGGTGGCTTTGTGCCCGGAATCGTTTTCAGCCGTGTCGAACGCGGTCTGGCGTATTTGCGCTCGGATATGGGCGGTGCATATCGCTGGGACGATCGGCGGAAAACGTGGATTCCGATACAGGATTCCATGGGCGAATCCAGCTACTTTGGAGCCGAAAGCATTGCGCCGGACCCTATCGACGCAAATGTCGTTTATATCGCGGCGGGCATGTATCGCAGCGATCGGGCGGCCATGCTACGCTCGCGGGATAAGGGAAGAACCTGGCAGGTTTTCCCCGTCTCCTTTCGCATGGGCGGCAACGAAGATGGCCGCGGCCTGGGCGAAAGGCTGGCCATCGATCCCAATGACAACCACATTCTGTATTTCGGCTCGCGCCATGATGGCCTTATGCGCAGCACGGACTCCGGTGAAACCTGGCAAAAAGTGGCGAGTTTTCCGCTTCCGGGGAGCGGACTGCCCGGAAGAGGCCCAACGAACGGCGGCCTCAGCTTTGTGGTCTTCGACGCACGGAGCGGCAGACATGGCGTGGCGACAAAAACGATTTTCGTGGCGTCCGCCGACCCCGGCACGCAGCATCTCTTCCGCAGCGATGACGCAGGGTTAACCTGGCAGCCCGTACCGGGCGAGCCGAAGGCGGAGTTTCTGCCGGCGAAAGCGGAAATAGATGGGACCGGCGTTCTGTACATCACCTACGCCAATGGCATCGGCCCCAACGGCGTAACGGATGGCGCGGTGATGAAACTCGATACGCATAGCGGCCAGTGGACGGATATTACGCCCGACAAACGACCGGACCGGCCGAAGGGCGGCTACATGGGAATCAGCCTGGATCGCCTGCATCCCGGCACGCTCGGCGTCACCACCATGGACCGGTGGGGACCGGTGGACACCGTCTGGCGCAGCACCGACGGAGGGCAAACATGGGCGGACATTGTCGGTAAGAGCCGGCGTGACGTTCCTGACACGCCCTATTTGAAGTGGGGCGAAAAAGAAGCGAAGTTGGGATGGTGGATGGCGGCATTCGCGATCGACCCATTCCAGTCCGATTTCGCGGCGTATGCCACCGGCGCGACGATTTTCGCCACGCATAACTTTTCGGATGCCAATAAGAACAAGATTACCGAATGGTCTCCATGGGTGAACGGCATCGAACAGACCGCGATCATCACCCTGCTGAGTCCCCCCTCGGGCGCGCACCTCATCAGCGGCTTCGCCGACATCGGTGGTTTTGTACACGATGATCTCACCACATCCCCTCCGCAAGGGATGTTCCAGAGTCCACAGTTCAGCACCACCAATACGCTCGATTGCGCGTCACAACAACCCGACGTCGTTGTCCGCAGCGGGCGCCCGGCTAATGGGCAAGCCTCGTTGGCCTACTCGGAAGACGGCGGTCATTCCTGGCGGCCGTTGACGTTGCCGTCGGAAAACCAAAACGCCGCTCCCGCGATCATCCTCTCCGCGGATGGGAAAGCCTTTATGGTGATGACGCGTGTGCCACAGATCACGCGGGACCGTGGTCAAACCTGGATGCCGGTCCAGGGTTTGCCTGCGATGGGGCGTCCCATCGCCGACCGCGTAAACGCCGCCAGATTTTATGCTCTGGATTTCAGCAACGGCACGATCCTTACCAGCACCGATGGCGGCGCGACGTTCACGGCGTCCGCCATCACGGGGCTGCCGGCGGATATCAGTCGCGACATACCTACGTGGAGTGAAGCGCCCTGGCCGCTGCACGCGACGGACGGCAAGGAAGGCGACCTCTGGTTTGTGAGCGGGCAGGGGCTGTTCCACTCCACCGATGGTGGCAAAACGTTTGCCAGGGCTGCGGGAACAGTGCGCGTGGAGGCACTGAGCTTCGGCAAGCCGGCACAAGGCCGAAACTATCCGGCGCTCTTTGCGATCGGGAGCGAGGGCGGTGTGCGCGCCATCTGGCGCTCGGACGATCAGGGCGCGACCTGGCTCCGTCTTAACGACGCGGCCCATCAATGGGGCACGCGATTCCGCTGCATCGCCGCCGATCCACGCGTGTTCGGCCGCGTTTATGTCGGCACCGATGGGCGTGGCATTCTCACCGGAGAGCCTGCGCCCTCCGAACATTGAAAAGCGGTCGTTCCACGCAAGTGGGGATGTTGTTACTCAAAGCGCAGGGCGTCGATGGGGTGCAGCGCGGCGGCTTTACTTGCGGGATAGATTCCGAAGAAGATGCCGACGCCTGCCGACACGACGACGGCGGCGAGGATGGCCGTGGAATTCACGATGGCGGCCCATCCCGCGAGCGAGGCGAGCAGCAGGGAGCCCACGATGCCCAGGCCGATCCCGATGAACCCGCCGATCACCGAAATGACCGCCGCTTCGATCAGGAACTGGAGGAGAATGTCGCGCGGGGTCGCCCCGATGGCCTTGCGGATGCCGATCTCGCGTGTGCGCTCGGTGACCGAAACCAGCATAATATTCATGATCCCGATGCCGCCGACGACCAGCGAAATGACCGCAACGGTGGACAGAAGGGTGGTCATCGTTCCGGTAACGCTCTGCTGAGTTTGCATCAGTTCCAACTGGTTGCGGATTCGGAAATCGTCATTATCCGGAAAAGGAGGCAGCAGATGGTGACGACGCCCACGCCTATGATGATGCCAAGCATCGTCAGAGCGGCGCGCATCTTGTTGCTCATCAGTCCGCGTAGAGCAACGCGAAAACATTCGATCAAGTTCATCTTGTTTCCGGCCTCACTTTCAGGCTCTGAAACCAGCGATATTATCCCGGATTATGAAATCCACGCTTTATGCGCCTCACATCAGGAACATAGAGCGATCGACAGGAGCCGCCGGGTACCATGGAAGGGGAGTGAACTGCGGTGCGCTCAATTCGGGTTCTGATCGCAGCACGGCTTTCTGTGCTGCAGGACGGACTCATGGATAGGATACCCGAAGAATGCGGCAACGCCCAGGCGCCTGTTCGTTCGGCACGCGTGGGAGCAGATAAAAGTTTTGAATACGCGAATAGTGCAATGCACTCAGACGATGTGAAATCTCTTCACATACACTATGGATTGGTGGAGGAAACAACGATGCGATTATTTTTACCATCCCTGGCAGTCGGGCTCGCGATTTTCGCGGCAACCGGCTTTGCGCAGCAAGGCCCCGCCGAAGGCCCTTACCATGTAAAGCGAACCGCCAAAGTAGGCGGCGAGGGCGGATTCGACTACGTTTACGCGGACGCTGACGGCCGCCGGCTTTATATTGCGCGCTCCGGTCCCACACCCCGGGTGTCGGTCTTCAATCTCGATACGCTCGAGCCCGCAGGCGAAGTCCCGATGACCGGCGCGCACGGGGCGGCCACCGACGATAAAACCCACCATGGCTTTGCTTCCAGCAATCCGGTCGCGATGTGGGACACGAAAACGCTGGCGCTCATCAAAACCATTCCGGTCGAAGGCCGGCCGGACGGTATTCTGGACGATCCCTTTAACCATCGCGTTTACATTTTTAGCCATAGTGCGCCGAACGTAACGGTGCTGGACGCAATGGACGGCTCGATAGTCGGCACGATCGATCTGGGCGGAGCGCCCGAACAGGCCGCCACGGACGGCAAAGGCCATGTGTATGTCGATGTCGAGGATAAGGACAGCGTCGCGGTAGTGGACGCGAAGACCATGAAGGTGACCGCACAGTACAGCTTGAACGGCAAGGGGGGCGGCAACGCCGGCCTGGCGCTCGACGTGAAGAACCATATCCTGTTCGTGGCCTGCCGGGACCCGCAGGCGATGGTGATGCTCGACGCAAATGACGGCAAGTACCTCGGCGACGTGCCGATCGGTCGCGGCTGCGATGGCGCGGGGTTCAATGCCAAAACGATGGAATGCTTTAGCTCTCAGGGAGATGGCACGCTGACGGTCATCAAAGAAAACGGCCCGACAAGCTTTGCGGTGGAACAGAACTTAAAGACCATGCCGGGTGCAAAGACCATGACTATCGACAGCAAGACCGGCAAGGTTTTCCTCATTGCCGCGGAGTTTGGGCCCGCGCCCACCACTCCCCCTGCGGGAAGACGTTACAACCGGGGCCCCATGTTGCTGGGATCCTTCTCGATCCTCCAGGTCGGAAAATAAACTGTGGGGCCTGCACAGGGTAGTGCAGGCCCCACATTAGATCCACTCCGGAAATCGTATCAAAAACTCTACGACAAAATCCACCATCCGATCGAATATTTGCCAGGATCTTTCCGCCTGTTCTTTTTGAACCTTAGCGAGCGTGGACTGCAGCGTGGCCCAGTGCCTGGGATAAGCCGTTTCGGTATATACCCGTAAGGCCGCTTCGCAGCACGAGATCGCTTGTTTAAGGTTTTTCGCCCGTTCACGGTTCCGAAGATTGAAGCTCTGCCTATTCCAGGCCGCGCCGATTGTTTATTTCGCATTGCTGGTATGTACATTGGCAGCGCCCGAAGCACGCAAACTCGCCGAAATCTGTTCTTCGTTTCCGTTTGCATCTACCACCACGCGCACGCCGGACGGTTCCGGCAAGTGGGTGTCATCGTCTCCGCCTAGTGTTGCGCCAATTGCCGCCCCTGCCACGAGCCCTCCGCCTCCACCTACAACCCCGCCGAGCACCGCTCCCGTTGCCGTATAATTACTGCCCGAGCGCCCCGCGTCATTGTTTGGAATAATGTTCCACACGCGTATGTGGTTCGCCGCAATGCCTGACTGCGTCAACGCTGTCTTCGCCTGGCCTGCCTTATCGCTGCTGGTAAAATCTCCCTGCACGGTTGTCATGGGTATCCTTCTTTTGTCTCAAATTGATCGACACTATATTCACGATCACCGCGCCAATATGTTCGCAACACATCTGCTATCGAGAACGTAACTTAAGAGAGAACCATTCTTGATAAGTCTGGAACAAGGAATTGGGATGGTAGACAATGACAGCGCATAAGACCAATCGGCAAGAACGTATTCAGATACTGCGTCAACGACTGTCGAATAGCGGCCACCGGATTACGCCCCAGCGGCTGTCTATCCTGGAAGCGTTGATCCATGCCAATCGCCATCCCACGGCGGAAGAGATCTATG
>JBBRKX010000383.1:0-5680 GCA_038231675.1 Chthonomonadales bacterium
CCAGGGCTTCGGCATTTTTCAAAGCTCTGCCGGCCCCGTCGGGGTGGTTTCATTGCAGGGCCGTACTTTTATGGAGCCCGTGGATGATCCGTTCCGAGCCGCCGACTCGATTCTGGAGGCGCTGCGCGCAAAGACGCGGGTGATCTTTATCGATTTTCATGCCGAAGCAACCTCGGAAAAGCAGGCCTTCGGATGGTATGTCGATGGGAGAGCCAGCGCCGTGGTGGGCACCCATACCCATGTTCAGACGGCGGATGAGCGTATTTTTCCGGGAGGCACCGCGTACCTTACCGATGTCGGCATGACGGGACCGATCGATTCCATCATTGGAATGCGACGGGAGATCGTCATACCGAAGTTCCTGAGCCTTCTGCCCGCGCGGTTCGAAGTGGCGGACGGGGACGCAATATTGTGCGCTGTCATCGTCGACATCGATGCCGCATCAGGCCGGGCGACCGATATTCAGCGTATTCAGTCGCCTTCTCTCCGAGACTATCGCTCACCATCGGGTGATAATACGTGATCGAAAATGCGTAATCCATCAGTAGAGAGGGCTTTCACGTTCCTGGAAGTCCGACTTGCGCCAGTATATAACTGGTCAGGAGAATAATTCAATGTGGAGATCTATTCAGAACCCGGTTTCAATAAGACACAAACGGCCGGCTTCCCTGGGGATTATCGCCGCCTTTGCCGCTACTACCTTCATAAGCGGGATATGGGCCCCGCCCGCAGACGCCCAGGCTGTCATCGGCGCGGTCATTTACAGTGGCGATAAAGCACAGGATTCCATGATCACCCTGGCGGGGTGGGGAAGCGGATCCGCAACAGAGGATGAGCACGTTACTTACGATGGCGCCGAGGTGCTCAAGATGGTGACCCACGGTCTTTATCAGGGCGCAAGACTTGTATTCGCTACGCCTATCGACCTCGGGCCCTACGTAGTAGACAAGAACTCTTATGTCCAGTTTGCCCTGATTCCTCCTGTTATTGCGCCGCCGTCTTCCTCCAGCGGTTACCCCGGTGGTTCGGGCAGCGGCTCCCCCGGCAGTTTGGGAAGTGGTTCCAGCGGTTACCCCGGCGCCTCGGGAAGCGGCTCCCCCGGCAGTTCGGGCAGCGGTTACCCCGGCGGCTCGGGAAGCGGTGTAACGCCCGGCAAGCTTAAAATGCAGAAACCGCATGCGCTCGAAAATCTCCGCATGGTTTTTGTTACGGCGAGCGGAAAGACGTTGGAGATTCTGGTGCCCATGATGTATGCAACGGCGGGCAAAGCCGGGGTCCAGTGGCGGCTTGTAAGCGTTCCGGTCGGCGCGATACCAGGATTGAAAGCCTCCGAATCGATGATCAAAGAGCTTAGGATTTTTGGGGATACGCCCGGGACCATGTATATCGGCAAGATCAGCGTGGTGACGGACCCGAGTCCGATCACGGTCGAGCCGATCGAAGACTCTACCATTCAGGCGAATCAAAAGAAGAACTTTGTCGCTACGGCGCATGGCGGCGTTACGCCATTGAAGTACTCATGGGATTGGGATGCGCGTGACGGAATCCAGGAGGATTCCACGGGGCGATCCATCGTGCACCCCTTCCATAAAGAGGGAGATTATACGGTCACTCTCACTGTCAGCGATCCGTACGGCCTCAAGGCGCCGGCGGTGACCAAGTTCAACCTTCATGTCGCCCCTTGATCTGCTTGCAATAGGCCCTCCGGTATTTCCCTCCACGAGGGGGTTATGGGAGGGCTGGGAATGGCCTGCTTTCAGGCCGTTCCCGCCCATGGAGTGGAGCATCCGTCACCAGCGCCATCGCGGCGGCTAATCGTGAGCCCCGATATTCCGCCGGCCTTTCCCTCCCCATGGCTTTTTTCCATGCCCGCCATACCTCCGAAGTGATCGCGCGTTCAGGGTGAAACAGCAAGTCCGGTGTCCGACGCAAGACTCCTGTCATCGCGAGGCGCTGGACGGCGGGAAATCCCGAACTTTCGATCGGAACGTCAATCACCCAGTACAACGGAATTCCGTTTGAAAGAAGCTCCTCCTGAAATCGCTTGCGTGCATGCGTGTCGGTCGCCAATTGGCGCGGCGTCACTCCAATCCGCAGGCAAAAGGCGGCAAGCAGTCCGGCGCTCTCTCCAATGTTCCACTCCGTGGAATGTAGGCGATACGCTCCATTGGTCAAATGCGTGGCGCCTATCGCCTTGCCGGCTGGAATCAGATTTTCCAGTCGTATGGGAATGAGCGCGCCAAGGGGAACCTGAAAAGGACGCGTCTTGACGGAAAGGGCTTTTTCGCCGCCGCCATTCCGGTGAATGTCGAGCGCATAATGTCCTATTCCCACGGAATCAGACATTGGTTTGGCGCGTGCGCCGGGATTGGCGCGCACGGAAATATCCTGTTCCTTGACCGTACGCACAGCGCGGATGCGCCGGGACTCACGAATGTAAGGACTTTTCGCGAGCCCATCCGGGGTGCTGAAAACGTCCTTGCGAAGACGGAATTCGGGGTAACCCTTGCCCCTTCCCCCATCGCGTGGGCATTCATTCTGCAGCCAATAAAGGTAACCAAGCGACACGCGCCGCGCCCTCTCGAAAAAGGCGTCGCGCTCCGGGCGAGCGGCATGCAGCGTAAACGCGGTGTCGCCCCCTAAATAATCATTGCTGTCGCAGTTTACGAGGGTGATGTCCTGGGAAATACGCGGATCTTGAAAGTTCCCGGCGCAAAGTATGCGTCGGTATCGCCACCAGGGCAATGGGCCGGCGCGCACGCCCGTGAGATAGCCGTCCTTCGCGGTGTACTTCTGCTGCGTTTTCAATTCCGCGTATCCCTGCGGCTCCGGTATCCGATTAGCCGCCGCCGTGCTTGGTGACCAGGATAGCGCAAAGGGAAACGTAAAGGGTTGCACCCACTCCGGATGACGGATCGCCGGAGCATCGGGCTCTCCCGTATCAGCGCGGCTTTCAGCGCCGGAAATCCAATCCGAGCCCTCCGCCCCCACGATTGCGAGCAGGTCGCCGAGATCCGTGCTATCCAGAACATAGCGTGGGTGAAAGCTGTGGATCGCTCCGCCGTTGGAAACCGCGGTAACGGATCGGATCGTCGTTCCGGCCGCATCCATTTCACATGCGGTGGCATGCGTGTTATAGAAAATGTGCAGGCGCCCGGCATCGATCAAGGGCTGCGCCAGAGCGCGAAGGACGCGCGCTCCGACCCGGGGCTCAAAACTATGATAGCTGGCGATGCAGCTTCCGGGGTTGAAGCGCGTCCGATTCATGCCTGGTTTAACGCGATAGTGGTCGAAATAGTAGTCACGAGTAAGCTGGAGAAATCGATAGTACCGGCGGGTTCCACCAAATTGTCGGATCGTTTTCGGCTCGTCCGGAACAGACACTCCTTGGGAAGTCAACTGTCCGCCAAGCCAGTTCGAATCCTCCATGAGGCAAACTCCGGCGCCTGCCTCCGCCGCCGCAAGCGCGGCGGCCGTGCCCCCATCGGAGCCCCCCACAACCAATATATCACATGCCGGTTCCCCCGATCGCTTTTCGGACGGCGCTTCGCTCTCTAAAGAAGGGGAGATGCCATGCCCGTGGGCCAGGTCGTGTCCTCGACATCCGATCCCCGGTAGAATGAACGCGAAGATCGCGCCAACCGCCAGGATCCGGTAACCGGCTACGAACAGAATGTTACGCAATCTGATCCCTTTCACTCTCGCCTGCCCAATGCTCCCGGCAAATACATGGACGCCGATATCGAAAGCGACCGGCGTATCCGACGTTCGGAAAGTATAACACCAACGCTAGGATACCGCAACTGAGAAACACCATGCGAAGATGGCGGAATCTCCGATGGAAGCGAGTCGTAAGGGCTCCAGAAGCGGCAGACGGACTTGACAAACAGAAGACACATCGGTTAGACTGAGTTCAGCAATCTTTCCGAGAGGCGTTTTATGGGGGCACGAAATCGCGGAACCTATTCTTATTCTGGCCGGCGGGGAAATGGTCTGCCTCTTATCCGCAGCCTGCTCATCTTCGCGGCGCTCGCGGCGATAAGCTTCGGCTTTGGCTTTATGGTTGTCGCGCGGATGTTGCCCATGGGCGCCAGGAATGAAATCGCACCCACTGTCAATCAGGGCAGCGCATCCGACATCCCAAAAGACCACGATACAAACGCGGCCTCCGTAGCTTCCGCATCCTTGCATCCCGCCGAGATCGTAACCCCTCAAGTCCGGAAACCGCAGCCGGCCCCTGGCCCAAGCATCGACCCCTCGACCGGCGACACCAAGATGCAGCAACCTTCCGCCATCGACAGTGCCGCGCCTGCGAACGCCACGACTGTCCCCCCAGCGCCAGATCCCGCTGCTCAGGCCTCTACCGCCAACGTGCCTTCCACCACGGATACCATGAGAGTCCCCGTTGCGCCCACGCCTCACCGCCGTCACCATAAAAAGGATGGCATACAGCCGGCGACCAATCCGGACGCTCAAAATGTGGATACGGTTCCCTCTGGGAATGATCCGAATACGGCGGGTGTTCCAGCCAAAGGCGTGGACAGTTCCGCAGGGCTGTATCGTGTGCAGTTTGGAGTCTACTCGACCCGCGAAGCCGCCGATGCGGTCGCCCGGGAGGCCGGCGATAAAAGCCTGGACGCCTCCATACAATCTTATGAGCAGGACGGACGCACCCTTTATCGAGTCACGCATGGGCTTTTTCGGCGGAAAGCGAACGCCGATACGGCCCGGCAGCGTCTTACAGATGCGGGGTTCGATGCCACGATCTCAAGGCCGCAATAGCACGTCCATCGGCTTCTTTTCGAAGGCGATTCGTCGCTCACCCGTTTAAAGCGCATCGTGCATCGCTATAATGCCGGTCCCCGGCTTTCCAGGATTTTCGGCCCCCCCGTGAATCTATCCCGTCAACGGTTTTTAAGGCTCTTATCGCCTTATGCTGTTCGGTCGCCCGCCTTTGAAACACCGGAGGAAAAGCGCCCTTTGGTGGTGAAACGACGGAATGACGGAAGCAAATTTCGCCCCCTTGTTCGCTTAAATGTCTCCGCATGGTAGCGGGATCAAACTTCGGAAGGCAGGAATATTTGATGAGGAATAGGCTATTGTCCGGCTCGCCCTCTGTCCGCTTGGGGCTTGTGTCGCTGGTCACGCTGCTGGTTGCACTCGCCATAAGTGGGTGCGGCGGTGGCGGTGGCGGTGGGGGGGGTACGCCTCCACCCGGTGGTGGCGGCGGCACGAAGGCGACCATCACGGGAAAAGCCGTGGATGAGAATGGCAACCCGGTACCGGGAGCGACCCTCACGGTTGTCGGCGGTCCGGGCGGCGTCAGCACGGCGCTGGGCGTCATTACGATTCCGAATGTGCCGCTGACCAGCACCCGATTTACCGTCACCCCGCCGGCTGGTTATGAAAGCGGAGGATATGGTTACAATGCCACAAATTATCCCAGTCAGGATGTAAATGGGGTTACCTGTGGCTTGCCGTTGCCTGTTCCCCTTCAAGCTGGGCAGACGTATCAGTTGGGAACCATCGTGATTCGCACAAATGCCTTTCCGCCTCCTCCGCCCCCTACGGGAGGGTGCCCTCAGTAAGCGCGTCGATGAAATCGAAGTGGACGAACGCTTAATTCCGGCCGGTCAATGTCGGTGGACATTGCTTTCAGCGCCCTCTGTTCCCGCATGCC
>JBBRKX010000384.1:0-5674 GCA_038231675.1 Chthonomonadales bacterium
GATCTGGTTCGGCTGGCCGAACCGGATCCAGGGAGTCACGTCCATATAGCGGGGCGCGGGACTCTGGAAGAACATGACTTTGTCATTGACCGCGATGGCTCCCGGCGCTCCATCATAGTCCCAATCCAGGCGCAGGAAGACATGCGACTTGCTCCATGACGCAGGGACAACCACGGATTTCGTTGCAAACAGGCCGGTGAAGCTTCCCGGCAACGCACATGTCGTTTTGCCGTTGTCTTCGTTCGCCTGCACGCTCCACGCGCCGGCGAGCGAGAGCCTGGAGACCGCCGCAGGCTGACGCCAGAGATCGGGGGTTGCCGCACAGCCGTTGTGGTCCGCGGAAACGACGATGATATTCGGACCCGGGAAGCGAATGAGCGGGGTGACGTCGATACCCACGTCACGCGCTTCGTTAACCTGTCTGGCCGTGGCGAGCAGATGGCCATTGAAGTAGACCACCCCCGAGAAGTCCTGAAAGGTTTTCATCCGGAGAAGGTACTGATCGCCGTGCTTCCAGGAGGCGGGAACCTCGACCGCCATACGGTACAGCACCGACTGGTCCGTTGCCGGCACGATGCCCGCATACGATGGCCGGATCGCATCCAGATGGGGATCCCAGCCGTCCTCGGAGGTTATGGAGGTCGAAAGGCTCGTCAGACGTTCCGGCGTTATGGACGCGGTGTCCACGACCTTGCCCGACCCAACCGGGAAATCCACATAGTAATGCGGCACGTCCGGATACACGGCGACATGCCCCGGCAAAGAGGCCTTCCACGTAACCGCCAGATCCTGATACCAGAGCGCCACCGTATCTGCGGCAGGCAGCGTCGACTGGATCGCGAGCATCTTTGTTTCCAGGGGCTCCAGGGTTACGGAGAGATGCGCCGTACTGCCGGAAACAGTCGCGGGCACCGGCTGCGACGTTTTGGGATCGAACACCTGTGCAATAGGGAAAGAAGCATTCCAGTCTGTCGTAAACGTTTGCGCCTCTTTGTCGTACGGATTGAAGAGCACCAGATACTCTTCCGTGCCATTGTTCGCGATATAGCGATCTCGCCACACCTTCTGCGTACTCGCCGGAACATCCGTCGGGACTCCTATTCCCGTGAGCAGGTCCGTTACAAACGCGTTCTGGCCCTCGCCCGGCCACCATGCCCCGGCCTGATCATACGAATCGCGCCAGAAGGGGGATCCCAGCACAATGACGCGTCCCTTGCCTAACCGGCGCATCCCGATCGCGATCGCGCCATCCCGGTAGCGTGCGATCGCCTGCGTCCCCGACGCGACCGGCTCCAGAGCGACGCACCCGTCCGCATAATTGTATCCGGAGTAGTCGATACTTTTGCCCTCGTTCAGGAAATTCTTCCCTCGGAGCTTTGTAAAGAGCGGCTGATCGTCCAGGATGGAGACAAAGCCGCCCATCGGTCGGACCTGACTCACCTTGAAGCCGGACAGCGCTTCCATCGGCCACGCGTCACGCTCGGTGAGGGTGTGGCGACCGGTCTCTTGAAGCGCCACATACGTGCCGCCCTGCTCCACAAATCTCTGGATGTCGTGTACCGTTTCCCGAGAGAGAGCCCAGGAACCGCAGTCCCAGACGACTTTGTAGCCGTTCGCGAGACTCCGCTGCATGCTCGCCTCATCCACATAGGCGACGCTGTATCCCAGCGACTGCAGATCCCCACGGCCCACGTCGAAGACGTAGGACAGACCGCCCTTGCCGCCGGTATTCAGCCGCGCGTTCTTGCTGGACCAGAATAGGGCGATCTCCGGCTTTTTCATGTTGTACCGGTTGGCGAGATGCAGATAGGGGAAGTTTTCCTTCCAGAGCGGGGTTACTTTCGTGTACATCATCGCTTCGATATCGATGAAGTTGTCGAAGGCGTTCAGACCCTCGAACGTGAACCAGCCCAGCCAGCGCTTAAAGGGCACGGGATCCACGATGCTTCCGGACAGTTCCGCCGAGGCGCGCACCCCATAAGGGTAGCTCAAGCGGCGATCCCAGGGTCCGAAAAACGCTTCGTCCCCGGTGTTGTGAAAGAAACCGCCATAATCGGCAAGCATCGGCGTGAAGAGATCCCTCGGGTCGGCCGCCATCACTTTGATGGCGCGGTTGGGATCGGTCCCGCGAAGCGTCTGGATCGTATGGCGCTCCTCTTCCAGCGTGCAGGCCGCGACGTACTCCCGCCAATCCACATAGCGTGCGTTCAAGCCGCTGTCGTGGGTCGGATAGTTCTCCATGGGCTTCGTCGCCAGGAAGAAGCCGCCCGGGATAGAGTCGCTGACGGGGCTATAGGCGATGTGGTTGATTCCGGCATGGAGGATATGGCTGACCTCTTTGTAGCCCATCATCGCCTGGCCGCCGGCTCCGCTTATGCCGCCCAGGTCTATCCCGTTGAGCCAGATTTTGTCCGGGTTATTCGGGCCGGCTGCCGGCGTCAATGTCGCTACATCAAGATACAGCAGCCCCCTGTGCGCCGCAAGGTAGGCTGCAGGAACGGTAAGCGTTCCCCGATACCAGAACCGTTTGTGCGCCGCCTCGGGCAGCGAGCCGAGCTCGCCGCCCGGCAAATGAAATGAGGGCCAGCCCGCGTCATTGAACTGGCTATGTGTGTAGCCAGCCGCGATGCCTGCCGGGATCTCGGCCACGTGCAGCCACCATCTGCGGTCCGCGAACAGGCTCTCCTTGTCGTAGCCGAACATCGAAAGATTCCATGGGATAGGGACCTGATCCCAGCTTGCGAAACGGCCGGGATCTCCATACCACGCTTTTCCCAGCGAGGCCGGCGTGTACCCGCGATTCGTTTGGAGCCAGTGAACGAAATGCGCGCGGTTCCTGGGGCCGAAATCGTTGTTGAACAGGTAAGGCGCGGGACCGATCTCGCCGTGAGGCTCATCCCAGTCGACGAGTTGCGGATCCGCGGCATACCGTTGAAACATCTGCTGAACGTCCCAGTCGCGATACTGCTGAAGCCGATCCCCACCGAACGACAACTGACCGTAATAATCCGAATAAGCCGTAAAGTCATGCCCCGACTGAACCAGATCGAAGGGATCGAGCCTGGCGATATCCGCGTCCCATTTCTGCCACCTGGCCATGTGATAAGGCGTCTGGTACTTCTTGATAAAGTAGTCCGTCTCGCGGCGGGTCGGCCCATAATCGGAAAGGTGAACGGTCAGTTCGTTGTCCTTCATGTACTGGAAATGCGGATCGAGGATATCCTTCATTCCGGGCGGATCGTCATCGAAGGGATTGTACGGACTGTACCAGCTTCCTATACCCCGACTCGACCATTTATCCAGGTAAAAGGGATAGGTATATGCCGCATCGTACAGCTTTGCATCGGGCACGAGCGGTGCGGCGGCTGCGAACGCCTGGTTGAGCGTATCCTCCAGCGCGTCGGCGCCGAAGGGGGCCGTAAAGCAATACGCGGCGTTGCCCTTCGCGAGCACCAGATAAGCGCCAAGGCCCGGCTTTATCAGGACAGGGACGTCCCGGCCCGCGAGCTGGACTGTAGCCCAGCGGCTGGGAACCGTCGCGCTGGCGGCCATATCGCGTGCAAGCTTATGGATGAGCAGTACGGCATGACCCGGGCTGTCGCATTCAAAACGCTCTCCCTGCCCACCGGGCAGCTGCACCATGGTAACAGCCCCAAAGCCGCGCAGACCGGCGGCATGAAGCGGGCACGAGGCGAAAAGCAGCAGGACGAACGCGGCGATGCCTGACGATACGCGATGATTCATATGATTTTCCCGTATGTGCCTTAACTCAAGGAAGGAGTTTAAGGAAAGAAGCCTTTGTCGTAGTAGCGGAATTCCACGCTGTTGATCTGCGTGCTTTCCGATCTGAGCGGCAAGTTGAGCTCGATCGTATTGTCCTCACCAAAATTTACCATCGGCGTGATGTTGAACCAGGCGATGGTGTGGTCCGACGTTCTTCTATGGGGCACGATACGTGCGCCGTTGATGAGGATGGCGTCGATGACGCTATTGCCCAGGGCGCTGACATAGAGTACGATGTTGCGGCCACGATGCGCTTCGTCGATCGTCACGACCCTGCTGAGAAAAGCGACGTTGGCCGGCACGTTCGGCAGGGAGACGGGGCCGGTCTTATGCAGAGCGCTGGAGTAGGCCGTCCATTCTCCTGATAGGCTTTGCCGTTCCTGGGGATCCGGCAGGTAAGAGATCCACGGCGCAGCTCTGAACCCGATCGGAGGGCCTGAGCTGGTTACATCCAGGGCCAGGACATGCGAAGTGCCCGGCTGCAGCACGCCGCCGACCTCCTCCAGATTCGCGCCGTCCCAGGAGGTCCTGCCGTTGAGCTCCGGCAACCCGTTCAGGAAAGTCCGTGTAGATTTGATGCTGTCGCCCGTGCTGAGGAAACTGACTCCCGATTTCCAGGCGGCGGGCACAGTAAACTTGCGTCGCAGAAGGAATCGTTTTGCTTTATGGTCGTTCGGCGTTAGCCATGTATTCAGGTCACGGCGTTCCCAGGCGCTGTCGTCCACACCGGGTTGTGCGAGCGCGGCCGCCTCCGCGTCGGTCGCTCCATCGATCCGTTTATAGGCCCAATCCGCCGTCAGGTCCAGCGTAAAACGCTGCTGCTCCGCAGGCGTCGGCAGATGCTTTGGACGGGGTTTGGTCGTTCCCTGCCACCATCCCCGCTGGAGCTTCAGCCACTCCAGCGGCGACGCGGCGACGTCGCGCCGGGGTGAAATGTACATAATCGTCTGATGCGCGTCGAGGATGATTCCGCGCACCGCATCGCCGGATTCCTCACGCGCGATCGGTGTCTTTTGCCCGGTTACGATGTCGGCAAGATAGGCCGGATGCACGCCCGGAAGGAACGTGAGATCCGTGGAGATACCCTTGTCCGATTCGTTAAAAAGCGCCCATATATCCTGCAAACCGGTATTACTTAGGTAGTGGCGGAAGTGCAGGCCCTGCGCGGGCGTGACGACGGCGGGAACGCGGTTTTTGACTCCAAAGTTCGCCACGAGGTGACGCATCAGCATCGCTTCGTCGCCACCTCCCCAACTGGGCCCGACATGGACGATCCAGCCTTTGCCCAGCGGGCGCATCCCGATGGCGACGGAGCCGTTCGACCACATCAGTAAGTCTTGACTGTCCGGAGCGACTTTCTTGAGCGCCATGCCGCTGTGGCTGAGACCGGTCCATTCCTTGCCCTCGAAGACGGTCTGATCTTGCGCGGGCAGCGTTGTCAGGCCGCTGCCATATACGTGCGTGTTCACCACCGCATACCCGGTGAGCCGGGAGATCGGCCAGGTATCCGGCTCGACCTCCGTATGCCGGCCGGTCTGGCCATTGGTGATAAAGACGCCTCCGGCGCGCACATAGCTCTCGATGCCGGATAGGGTTGCATCATCCATAAAAGCAGTGTTCGTGTCGATCACCACGCGATACCGTGCGGCGAGCGATGCTTCCAGATCCTCCTCCGAGATCCCATCGCGCGGGCAGTAGTCCATCAAGAGGCCGGCTACGTTTGCCCCGGAATAGTATCCGCCGGGGCTCCAGCGATCCGTCAGCCGGAAATCCCAGGGAAACGTGGTCAGCCGATAGCTGAACGTGCTATACAGGACGGCGACCTCGGCGAAGGGGGTATGGTACTTGCCTACCGTTTCGTACATCCGCCGATTCTTCAGGAACTCCGCAA
>JBBRKX010000385.1:0-5673 GCA_038231675.1 Chthonomonadales bacterium
TAAAAAGCAGGCCTGCAGCCGAAGCGGCTGCGCGCGCTTCCAGAAGCGGTGCAGGAAGAATTCGGTTGGGAAGTCTGCGGGCGGTGGCAGGGCGCGAATCGCCTGCGCCAGCGCATCGCGGGTGTCTCGCAGAGTGGTAAGGGCCACACGGATCGCGTTTAACGCGGCTGCGGCGTCCGGGTTCGCCGTTTGTCCCGCTTTCAGGAGAATGCGATGCGCCGAAAGAGCTTCCCGACCGGCTACAGAGCCCATCAACTCACGCAGAACCGTTGCGTCGGTTGCCTCTGAAAGGGTGAAATGGACAAGAGCCACTATTGGCTTCAAGTCGTCCTCGGTGACGTGCTCCTGAACCGCGAAGCGTTCGGCCAGCGTGTCCGTCAGCGCGCTCAGGGCGGCCCGGTTGGCGTGCGCCAGATCCTCGATCAGGGGATCAAGCAGGCGGGGCGCGTTGTCGCGGGCAAATAGCGCCATTGCTTCCAGCGCATGCAGCGCCCGATCACGGGGCGCGATCAGCATATCCAGATAGAGCGCCGCCGTCACATGGGAGGCGGCACGGCAGAAGAAGGGGTAGGGCTCACGCATATCGGGCAGGTGTGTCTGCGCGAGTTCCTGTAGGTCCAACAGGGCGTTTGCACGCGTCTCCGGGCGCTCCGCGGTAAGATGCTGCTGGACATCCGCGTATTTGAGTTCAAGTGTCTGATATACGAGTTGCTGCTGCGGGTCCATCCGTCCGGCAGGAGACAGGTGCAGGTAATGTTCCTGCATCTGCAGCAGGTGGTCGCGCAGTCGTGCCAATTCCCCGAGCTCCGTTTGCTGGCGCTGAAGGGCGTGAATGGAGACGGCCGCTATAAAAAGCGCCAAGGTGGTTCCCACAACGATGTCTAGACCGTGCCGTGCGCTCATGGGGAGGGTCATCAGAAACCAGTGACCGACGAATTCCCACGCCGCGAAGGCGATCACCGTACCGACAATGAGGGCTAAAGACTGTTTGTACTTCATTTGGTTCGCTCCTGGTTGGCGGGCATCGGTTACAGATCGGGATCCACCTGGCTTCCTCTATATCGCCCTGGTTCTATTATGAATAGAAGTTTTCGATACGACATCCCCGGTTTGACGGATTTTACGTGCGTCGCTCCTAAAAACAACTCACCCACAACATTGTGGGTGGAGTATGCTTCGAAAAGGATAGCGGATTACTGCTCGGTGTTGCCGATATCCTTTTTGCCGCTCAGTTTGCCCGCCTACTTGTTCTTTTCAGCTACCTTCTTGTTCTATCTCCCGATGTTTACTTCTCGCCACCTGGAAGTCGTTGGCGCTCATTCCGTGCGCCTGATACCGTATGATAACGGGCGCGGGTGCAATGTTTTCAGGTTTCTTATCGTTCTGTGCATAAACGGCGGAAGCCAACGGAATGGCTCCGAGCAGAGCGGCTGAAAAGCAGAAGGCGTTCAGACCTGAAGGAATAGATTTCATTTTCGTGGCATCGGGTCTCTAAACCAAAAGAGGGAAGACGGAATGCATTTCCGTCTTCCCTCAGGAAGGCAACGCCTATCCGATGGCCTTTTACTTCGCTGTCACGGCCGTTCTCTGTAAGCGTATTCACTTGATGACGGAAGAGCCAAATGCTTTAAAACTTCCGCATATGTTGTCAGCGCCCGACAACCTTATGTACCAAAGGAGACTTGAGATGACACGCCATTTCTTCGGATGGATGGCCCTGATGGGCGCCAGTTCGTTTCTTCTACTCGCCGGCAGCGGCAAACCCGCTTCTGCCCAGGGCTACGATAACTACGACAATCACTACGATTATCATCAGGACTTGAACCGGCGTCATGACGCTATCCATGATCGTCTGGACCAGAAGCATGATGATGTCCACTATAGGCTGGATCAGAAACATCAGCGCGAGGACGCCCGGTTAGCGCGGGAGCATCAGCGCTGGCATGACCGCCACGACAACGGTTACTCAGACGACTATGACTATCAGGCTGCTCATGATCGTCTCCACGCCAGGCTCGACCAAAAGCACGACCGGATACACGATCAGCTGGATCGGCAGCACGATCGCGCTCATGACCGATTGGATCGCGAACATCAGCGCGCCCATAGCTATCTCGAAAACGACCATGCCCGTTTTCACGACGAGGGGAACTACTAAACAGAGCAAGCCGTTTAGTAGACCACTACGAAACTGCCGTCCGGTTTCGCATAGGCCGTTGCCAATCCCCAGATGGGAATGGCATCGGCCTTTTTCCCGCTCGTGAGGACCGAACCATCTTTGTCCATAATTTGCCACGCAAGAGAGCCGCCACGTTGCCATCCCGTTCCCTCGGTCCAGACGAGCAGCGTCTGTCCATTGGCGGCAGCCGTCACAAAGGGATGTTTCTGGTTGGCGCCCACAGCAGGCAGCATGCCGGAGAGCGTCAAATCCGCGGGGTTAATCGCGCCATAGTAAACCCGATCCCTTGTTTCCCATGTGGCCAGGACGCCGGTATTGCTTTCCGTGAGTGAATAGGTGCTCATGGGGCAGGCATTGATATTCCACCGCTGCAACGTTTTTTCGGCAAACGTCCGCCCCTTATCGGAGGAGATCAGGAGCATCGTGTCACGGTTCACATTGTTCGTTGCGGCCCGATACAGGATGTACAGAACGCCCTTGCCGTCCACGAAGGCCCGCATGCCGCAGCACGCGCACGCGCCGGTGGGATTGGGATTGGCCTGTTTCTCCTTTGCGAACGTCGCCCCATTGTCGCTCGAATGCGTTACGAACACAGCCCGCCCCGATTCGTCCTTTGCGTTGGCCAGGGCGTGCCAGGCGACATACACGTTTCCCTCTTTGTCGGCGGCAACGGAGCCCCCGCCGTCCAGACCCTTCGCCCAGGTGATGAGGTTACGCTGCGGCTCGAAGGCCGTGCCCGCCTCATTGAGGCGCGTGTATGCCTGGTAGGCAGTCGGGTAGCCATTGGTTCCCTTCGGCCCCAGACCGTTCCAGACGATATGCACCCGATCCCCTTTACCGATCGCCATCTGCGCCGCCCGCACCGTCCCTATAGAACCGGCCGTATTTTCCTGGCTGTTGATGCGAAGGGGATCGGAGGGGCGTGCCTGGCCCGGAGCCAGCCGTGTGTAGTAGAGGTTTCCGATCCCTTCGGAGGACCCGCTCTTGTAGTAGAGGAGATGAACGATCCCCTGGCTGTCGACAGCGGCCTGGGGCTGGATCGCTCCCTGCGGCAGATGCCATAGCGCCACGCGGCCCGGCGTGGCGCCCACGGCCGCGTGGCTCGGCCTCGCCAGACCCGTCACTCCCAGAAGAGCAACGAGGCATACAAACGGGTACAAATTTCGCATATCGACGCTCCTCTTCGAGATCAGGGTGAGCGGCCTTTTGCCGATGCCTGTCAGATTCTATTTTCTTACACGCGCGTATTCTTCAAGCGCAGGCTGTTGGTCACGACCGAGACGCTGGACAGCGCCATCGCGGCGCTCGCGATCATCGGGGATAACAGCACGTGCCAGAGCGGATAGAAAGCTCCCGCTGCAATGGGGATGCCCAGGACATTATAGACGAACGCAAAAAACAGATTTTGCTTGATCGTGCGCATTGTCGCGCGGGAGAGCTGGATAGCCGACACCACCCCGCGCAGATCGCCGCGAATGAGCGTGATGTCGGACGCCTCCATTGCCACGTCCGTTCCTGTCCCGATGGCGATCCCCACATCGGCCTGTGCAAGGGCGGGAGCGTCATTGATGCCGTCTCCGACCATCGCAACCGTCTTGCCTTGCGCCTGGAGTTGCTTCACCTTTTCGGCTTTGTGTTCCGGCACTACTTCGGCCCTCACGTTTTCATTTCCTGCCTGGCGCGCGATCGCCGCTGCCGTCCTGGTGTTGTCGCCGGTGATCATGACCACAGCGAGGCCCATCTTCCGAAGGGAGGCAACCGCTTCGCGCGAGCCTTCCTTGATGGTGTCGGCGACCGCGACAATTCCCGCCGGCTTGCCATCCACCGCCACGCGCATCGGCGTTTTTCCCTGCTGGGAAAACTGGTCCGCAACGCTTTCCAGCGCCGAGAAATCGACACCGCGCTCTTTCATGAGCCGCGCGTTTCCGACAAGCACGGCATGGCCTTCGAGCGTGGCTTCGAGACCACGGCCGGTGAGCGAGTGAAACTCGGAAACATCGGGTAAGGCCAGTGCGCGCGATTTCGCGGCGCGGACGATGGCTTCTCCCAGAGGATGCTCGGAAGAACGCTCTGCGGCGGCCACCAGCCGGAGCAGGGTTGTCTCGTCCGTGCCCTCCGCCGGAACGATATCCGTCAGCTCCGGCTTGCCGTTCGTAATCGTGCCCGTCTTATCCAGGATCACGGTGGTAAGCTTATGCGCCGTTTCCAGACTCTCGCCGCCCTTGATCAGAATGCCGCTTGCGGCTCCTTTCCCGGTTCCCACCATAATGGCGGTGGGGGTGGCGAGGCCGAGCGCACAGGGGCAAGCGATAATAAGCACCGACACAAAGGCCACGAGCGCTTGCTGAAGCCGCATCTCAGGCGCCGCGAAATCGAACCAGCCGACAAAGGCGGCGATAGCAAGGATCAAAACGACCGGCACAAAGATGCCGCTAATCACATCCGCTACGCGCTGAATGGGCGCTTTGCTTCCCTGCGCGTTCTGGACGAGCCGAATGATCTGCTGCAAAGCGGTCTCACTGCCGACTCGGGTTGCTTCGAACTGAAACGCGCCCGTTCGGTTTACCGTGGCGCCGAAGACCGCATCTCCCGGCCCCTTTTCCACCGGCAGGCTCTCGCCGGTGAGCATCGCTTCATCGACGGCGCTGGCTCCGCTTCGGACTACGCCGTCCACCGGGATCTTCTCGCCGGGCCGCACCAGGACGATGTCACCGGGCACGACTGTTTCCACCGGAATATCTTCCTCATGGCCGTCTCGGAGGACCCGCGCGGTCCTGGCCTGAAGACCCATTAAGCTCCGGATCGCGTCTCCTGTTTTGGCCTTTGCTTTCGCCTCCAGAAGGCGGCCTACCAGCAGGAGGGCGATAATGATCGCCGCAGCCTCGAAGTAGACGGGCGTCATCACTCCATGCGCGGTATGCGTATTCAACAGGCCCGGCGCAGACGTTGCGATGACGCTAAAGAGGTACGCCGCTCCGGTTCCCAACGCGACGAGCGTGTTCATATCCGCCGCGCGATGCTTGAGCGCGCTCCATGCCCCCCGAAAGAACTGCCCGCCCGAATAGAAAAGCACTGGTGTCGTGAGGAAGAGCTGCAGCCACGCATTTCCTGGGAACTGGAGATGCGCCATGCCGAGGATAGCGACCGGGACGCCGAAGAGCAGCGCCACGAAGAGCTTGCGGCGAATCTCTTTTACCTCTTCATCGCGGGCTTTTTGCTCCCAATCCTGCCCCGCTTCCGCTTCGCCTTCGACCGGTGCGACAGGCACATCGTAGCCGGAATCGCGCACAGCTTCGCTCAGCGTTGCTTTATTTGTGTGCGCCGGGTCAAAGGTGATGGTCGCGCGGTTGTTGGCGAAGTTGACGTGTGCGTCCTCCACGCCGTCTGCGCGCTTCAGGTTCTTTTCGATCCGAATGGCGCAGGCCGCACAGGACATCCCTGAGATGGGAAGGGCAACCTGCTCGGTCTGTTTTGCTTTCTTTATCACTTCTGTA
>JBBRKX010000386.1:0-5653 GCA_038231675.1 Chthonomonadales bacterium
AAACTTTTGGCAAAGGGCGCGGACATCGATGCCAGAGACAAAGACGGCCAAACTTCGCTTATGAAAGCGATTGAGCTTGCGAGTTTCGATCCCGTCAGGCTCTACGGCGAAGATCTTAAGGCAAAAGAAATCGCGGCAAAAGCGAACTATATCGAACTCGTGAGCTTCCTTATAGAACACAATGCCCGAGTTAATATAAAAGATAAAGCGGGCAATACCGCGCTCACGCTTGCTCTGGGGCAGCAAAAAACGGAGGTAGCCGCATTACTTCGGAAAGCAGGCGCAACGCAGTAATGGACTTCCCTTCCCGATCCACACAGTTGTCGGGAGACCTTCACATCTCCCGACTTCTGCTATAGAGCGCTCCAATCGAGGATTACTTTGCCGGACTGACCGGAAAGCATCACATCGAAGCCTTTCTGGAAATCGAGGGCGGAGAACCGGTGGGTGATCACGGGACTTATGTCCAGGCCGGTCTGGAGCATGACCGTCATCTTGTACCACGTTTCATACATCTCTCGACCGTAGATGCCTTTGATGGTCAGCATATTAAAAACAACGGTGTTCCAATCGATCGCGATCTCCTTCTCCGGGATACCGAGCATGGCGATCTTCCCGCCGTGGCACATGTTGGCGAGCATATCGCGGAACGCCTGCGGATTTCCGGACATCTCAAGCCCAACGTCGAAACCTTCCTTCATGCCCAATGTCTGTTGAACATCCGCCAATGTCGACTCACGCACATCCAGGGCGACCGTCGCGCCCATTTTTTTCGCCAACGCCAGTCTGTATGGGTTGACATCTGAAATCACGACATAGCGTGCCCCTGCATGTCGTGCGACTGCCGCAGCCATAAGACCGATCGGCCCGGCTCCCGTGATCAGCACATCCTCTCCCAGAACCGGAAACGAAAGGGCGGTATGAACGGCATTGCCGAAAGGATCGAAAATCGCGGCGATGTCAGGATCGATCCCTGCGGCGTGGTGCCAGACATTCGTCATCGGGAGTGCGATATATTCCGCAAACGCGCCCGCGCGGTTGACTCCGACTCCCTGAGTGTCCTTACAAAGATGCCTCCGACCAGCCAGGCAGTTTCGACATCGTCCGCAAACTACATGGCCTTCCCCGCTGACCATCTCGCCCGGATGGAAATCCGCGACATTCGAGCCTACCTCCACCACTTCACCCACAAATTCATGCCCTACCACCAAAGGCACAGGAATGGTCCGTTGAGCCCAGGCATCCCACTTATAAATATGGACATCCGTTCCACATATACCCGTCCGATGGATGCGGATAAGCACATCGTTCACTCCAACCGTAGGTTCAGGCGCCTCTTGAAGCCACAATCCAGGTTCCGGTCTGCTTTTCACAAGCGCTTTCATCCTTGTACCTTTCTATCGCTCGAATGATGTCCTCCCTTTATTATACGACGATCCGAGCTTGCCGTAGTGGCATCGCACCACGCTATGGAGCCTATCCATTTCCATCGGTCGATTTGTCGCGGCCACAAAATGCCTGTTTCCATAGTTCGTTGCAACAACCTGTACATGATTCGTTGAATAGGAACGGTTGCAAGCAGCAGAATCAGAATTATTCTCTCTAAAAAGCAGGAACATGGCCGTCTCATCGTGGAAACTAAGCGGCAATGCGCGCCGCCGGGTAATATGATACAGGATTATCGAGCGTTACCGCGCTACGCGCGGCCCCGGCCGTGCGTAAACAGAAATTGACAGAGGAGCATTGGATGCCATCTAAGGTTAAAGTCGCTATCATCGGATGCGGCGGCATTGCAAACGGAAAGCATCTCCCCAGCCTTTCCAAGTTGGACAACGTGGATCTCGTCGCCTTTTGCGACATTGTCGAAGACCGCGCTGAAAAGGCCGCCGAGAAATACGGCGTCAAAGGCGCGAAAGTTTATAAGAATTACCAGAAGCTGCTTGCGGCGGGCGGCACGGATATTGTGCATGTCCTGACGCCGAATGCCGCGCACGCTCCGATCACGATCGCAGCACTGGAGGCCGGGAACCATGTGATGTGCGAGAAACCGATTGCAAAGACTTCCAAAGAAGCCCTTGCGATGGTCGAAGCCGCCAAGAAGACCCGGAAGAAACTGACGGTCGGATACAACAATCGGTATCGTCCGGACAGCCTTTATCTCAAGGACGTCTGCAAACGCGGTGATCTCGGAGAAATTTACTTCGCCAAAGCGCATGCCGTTCGTCGCCGCGCCGTGCCGACATGGGGCGTATTCCTCGACGAAGAGCAGCAGGGCGGCGGTCCGCTGATCGACATCGGCACTCATGCCCTGGATCTGACTCTCTGGCTGATGGACAACTATCATCCCAAAACCGTGCTCGGAACCAAATACCGGAAACTGGCGGACACAGAAAATGCGGCAAACGCATTCGGCCCATGGGACCCCAAGAAGTTCACGGTAGAGGATTCCGCGTTTGGCATGATCACGTTCGAGAACGGCGCGACCGTCTATCTCGAATCGTCCTGGGCGCTCAACACCCGTGAGGTTGGCGAGGCAATCAGCACGCTTTGCGGCACCAAGGGCGGAGCCGACTTCCGTGGCGGGCTCTACCTTAACGGCGAAGATAACGGCCGGACATATGAGACCAAGATCGATTTGAGCACCGGCGGAGTTGCATTCTTCTCCGGCAAAGCAGAAAGTGACGCCGACATCGAGGCGCGCCTATGGATCGATGCGGTCATTAACGACAAAGATCCTGTTGTACTTCCACAGCAGGCATATGTTGTCTCGCTTATTCTTGAAGCGATCTACGAATCGGCGAAGACCGGTAAGGCCGTTCAGTTGAAGGCTTAAATACTTACTTTGCCCACACCCTCCAACATTTTCATGGAGGGCGTGGGCTTTATTTAATGAAATCTCCTTGAATAGAGTTCGCCGTGCGCTTGTCGTGCCGCCGAGACCATTTCCGGATACGGCGTGTCGGTAACGTTCACAAAACCGATGTTGTAATTTTCCCCATCCCACGTCCGCCCGGTCAGAGGCTCATCCACATACTGGAACCAGAGACACCCCACGAACGCCGGATTGTCCGCTACCGAGCGCACATACTCTCGGTAGGTTGCGGCACGTGTGTTTTGATCCGGTGTGGAAACCAGTCCTGGATGAAACATCCCGCGATCCAGCGCCCCGAAGTGAAACTCTCCAATAATGCAAGGCTTCTGTAGCCCCGACGTAAATGCCCATTGAATTTTGTCTAATTGCGGTGCATACACATTGAAACTCACGACATCGCACACCTGAGCGGCCGCTTCCACTGCCTCGGGAGTTCGCCAGGCAAAGCGGCATCCTAGGTAAAGATGATCGGGGTCGGCATGTTTCAGGTAGTCCCGGATGACCGTAAAATACTTCAGCGCGAAACTCCGTACAAAGTCACCCATATCCCTCTTCGCCGCGACAGACAGGATGACAGGCAGCTTCACTGGCCCCTCCAGATCGTCCCAGGAGCCGAACGCCGTCCCCCATGCCATATTCAATTGAGCGATTGTCGCATACTTTTCTCTCAGTTTTGCAACGAACGCAGACTTGGCGGGCTGTTTTGCGGGAGCGGAAAGTGCGCCCAGGGCGAGGCCGTATCGCCCATCATCGTCGCCAAAACCTCCCCAACTCAATTCGTTGTCTACAAAGTAACCTATACATAGCTTATCGCCTTTCACTTTGTTCACCAGCCCCTGAAGGCTGGTGGGAACGTCCGCAACAAACTGAGGATCAAACGGATCGTGCATTTTGCTCCAATAGTCCGATCCGCTGCTGATGCGCGCATGATCCCCTCCTATACCGCCAGTCGCGGTGTAGGGGATTTTTCCATTGTGATACAGGCGTTCGTCCGACCAGTTGGCAATCGTGTTGAAACCCCAGGCCGACAGCCTTCGCAATGAAAGGTCATAAAATGCATTGACGCCATCGGGACCGTACTTGCGCGTCAGATTCGCAGTCAGGAAGTTGAAGTCGTCCCCGTCCTTCACCGGACCGGAATGGATAGGGCCGAAATGTCCCCAGTTCCCGGCGAGCGGCTCCCCTTTTTTAGGCAGCCAGGTAAACATTTTTTCGCGCCCTGTCACGACCGTCGCTCCATCGGTATTGACACAATCCATGCCGTTCGAAAAAAAGAGATGCCCTTCCGGTGTCACCAGCCACCACTTGCCGTTGACATTCTGCGTGCGGAAAAATCCGGAAGCCTGTTGCTTCGGACCGGCAGACCAGCCTCCCAGCAGATCGCGGTCGCTCAGAGCCGGATGGGTTTCGAGCAGGGCGGATTCCGTAGCATGAGTTCGTTTCAAGTCCGCATCGGTGTGTATCTTGCCGGGCCAATCGGCTCTGGTATACTGACCATATCGATCGACAATGCCCTCAAGCGATATTGCAGACGACGGTTGCACCCGCACATTGTCCAGAAAGAGCGTCGCTGGAGCCGCTGGATGATTCAGGAAGATTTGAAACGCCACGATATGTCTCAAATCGAACGGCCCGGAGCCTTCCGCGCCGAGGTCGTTAACGCCCGGAACGCGGGGTAGCCCGCGCATGCCAAGCGACATCGCGTCCTGACTTCCCGCCAATGGCAAGACGAAGGTCGCGGTCTTTCCAGGCTCGATGGTCCCCGAGCCGGTCCGGCAATGTTTGACGCCATCTGCTGCCACATCGTCATCGACCCGAATGTGAAAGCTAACGGCGTAGGTTCCGGGATTCGTCACATCGAAGGCAAGCGCCCCTTCCTTCGACCAGTTCCATGGCCTGTCCGGCGCAAAAGTGACGTTGGGCCAATCGGCGGTTTCGAATTCGATGCGAAGCGCGTGCGTCCCTGCTGTGGCATGTTCGCTTACCACGGAGATGTTTGCATTGTGCGGCTTCAGCAACTGCTGCCCGGCCAGGTTCTCGAACGACGTAATCACGTGGCCTTGGGCAGCTGCGTATCCAGCAGCCATCGTCATAAGGTAAAGCGCCGTGGCTATTCCGTTCCGCATAAGTCTCTCCGTTTCGAGAAGGATATATGGGAATTCTATGTACCTATCGCCTGTTCCTGCGGAGGTTTACACAGAGCGGGCGTTGAAGAAGTTCGCACGGATCATCCAGGCTTCGAAAGCACCCATTTAAACTCTTCGATCGAACAAAATGACACAGGAGGATCGATATTGTTGACACTTACCACTAAAGTTCAGGCGATTGGCTTCGGCATCGGCTTCGCGCTCACGTCTGCCGGCGCGATTGCCCAAACAAGCACAGATGACCTGGGCCTGCGTGGAGCGCCCTGTCTCATGCGGCATCCTGAATCACATAAAACACCTATATCACTTTCTTCGTTCCTCGACAACAGATTTGGGGAAAGCGCAGCAAAGCGGACGACCGCACAAAAGATATTGTCAAAGCAAAGCGCCGATTCCGCCGCGCGAGCACTTGCTTGGGCCGCTTATAAGCATGCAACAGCGCAGGCGGCCTTGAATAAAGAGTTGGAGCAGAAGTCCGTATCTACAGCCGATAGAACGAGCCCATATCTGTGGCGTACCGTGGGGGAAAAGCCCGTGGCCGGATGGGCGCTCGTTATCGCCATGCATGGCGGTGGAAGCGGGCCAAAGGAGATGAATGACCGCGAGTGGGACTACATGTTTCATCAGTATTATC
>JBBRKX010000387.1:0-5652 GCA_038231675.1 Chthonomonadales bacterium
CCAACATGAGTCTGTAAATGACAGTCTATGCAATATGTCACGATCCGCATGTGGCGCATGTAGCTGCGCCACATGCGGCGGATACGATAAAATGATGAGTGTCCTCCTCTCATAGGAGCAACGCACAGCCTGAGCAGAATAACTGTCCTGAATTGCAGGCGCGGTTCGCCAAGAGGCGAAGGAGTTCTCGCCGTTATGTCTCAACATGTAGCCAGTCTGAAACCAGTCTATTTTACGGAAGAGGAAGCGCTGGCGCTTCTGGATGTGTGCTTGATCAGCAGCGGCGATTCGGATGCCGTAAAAGAAAGCGCGCTCCTGAAAATTACCGACCTGATCCGCCGATATATTTCCGCATGCCAGTTTGGCGCGGAAGAAAATATCGATTCTCGCGACCAAGTAAAGTTGACTGCGGATTCGATGCCCGCCTGCATTCTTTCGTGGCTCGGCTCGGAAGAAGACACAGAGGACGGAGCAAAGTCCGCGAGCGCCGAGCGGCTCTCCGACCGGAAGCATCGGGTTTATAATGCGCTTCTTTCCCTGGTAAGCTAAGCGGCCTCCGTGGAGGGGTTGGATCTGTCCCGTTCCCGATCAAGGAGCGGGACTTTTTCGTGATTGAGTTTGAAAAGTCGAATATTGCCGTATTCGCCCACGAGGTTCTTTGTCCGGGGATTGTTCCGGCGCGCTCAGGAGGAGAGATTGTCCCACATCGACCTCGAACAGGATGGAAAGGAGGCGGCCACACAGGTCGCTTCCAGGCAAACAACCCGTCATGCGGATTGGCGCGGCCGTCTTGCGGAAGGGTTTTTGCTTGGCGCGGTGCTCGGTTATGCGATTTTCGAGCTCGGGCCGGCCATTGGACTCCAGGTAGCCGACGCTTTCTTGCTGCCCGCGCTCATGGGCGCTCTTCTTGCGCTTACGCGGGTACGCGCGATCCTTCGGGCTCTGACCGCGCTGTTCTTGTTTGGGGTGATGATCGTCGGCTACACTCCCCTTGCACCCTGGCTTATGAACGGAATAGTCAGGGTGGACACCCTCCGCTCCGCTCCGGCCGTGGTGGTGCTCTCCTCATCGGTATTTTCGGACAAGTCGCTCACCAGTCAGGCGCAGGAGCGGGCTATAAAAGGGTACGAATTGCTGCGCCAGGGGTATGCGCCCATCCTCGTGCTGACCCAATCGACCAATGAGTTTGGCTCACAGATCGATACGGTGAAGCGGCAGATGAAGGCGCTCCGCATGGAGTATCCCGTGGAAAACACCGGACCGGTCCAAAACACGCACGACGAAGCGCTTGCGGTGGTGGCGCTCGCTCGAAGACGTGGGTGGAAGGAAGTATTGCTGGTGACGCATCCGTGGCATATGCGGCGCGCCGCGGCTGTTTTCGAGAAGGCGGGCATCGCCGTCATCGGCGCCCCCTGTCATGAAGGAAGTTTTAACATGCACGGGCTGAACAACCCGCGAGCGCGGTTTCGCGCCTTCGGCGCATGGCTGCATGAGGCGGTCGGGTATCGCGTATACCGTTGGCGCGGGTGGATTTGATGGAAACTTGCGCGAGTTGGATTGACAGCGCGCCGTCGCATCGGGTATTATAGGAAGCCTGTCAAGCAAACCTGACGGTCTGCCATGGCTGTCTTTCTGCATAGATACCCGGAGGTTTTATCGTGCGCATTCGATCCAAAGAGATTCACCGAGAGCGTAAGCGGCTGGAAGAGCGTATTCGCGCAAAGATCAAGGCTGCGAAAGCCGCCAAGCCCGCGCCCTCTCGCCCCGCATCGCGTTCCGGCTCCGCCCGGCCTGCGGCTGCGAAACCGGCCGCCGCGCCTCGACCACGCACGCGGCCCGCCGCCGCTGCCACGCCGCCTGTGGAGAATCCGACAGCCGAATAGGATTTTGTAACGCCGACCAGCGTTGCGCGCCCGTCAGGTACGGAAAAAGCCCGTTTGCTCCAGGGAGCGAACGGGCTTTTTCATAAATACTGATGGGGCGTAACTTAGCCGAGCTCGCGGGAACGTGCCGCAGCGCGTTCCACCGCGTCGATAAGCGCGGCGCGCAACCCGGAATGTTCAAGACCGGCGATCGCGGCGATCGTCGTGCCCGCCGGCGTCGTCACCATATCCCGCAACTGCGCCGGGTGCATTCCGGTTTCGATCACCATTTGCGCGGCTCCCAGTACGGTCTGCGAGGCCAGTTTGAGGGCGATATCCCTGGGAAGCCCGACTTTCACGCCTCCATCGACCATCGCCTCGATCATCAAGTAGACATAAGCAGGCCCCGACCCGGAAACGGCGGTAACCGCGTCCATGAGAGACTCATGCACCTCGACCGCAATTCCCACCGCACGAAAAATCTCCGCGGCCATTGCCATATGGGTGTCGTTCGCATGGGTGCCCCGACAGTACGCGCATGCGCCCAACCCAACCTGCGCCGGCGTGTTCGGCATGGCGCGCACGACGGGCAAGGGCTCCTTGAGATGCGCTTCGAGTTTCGCGATATGCACCCCGGCCGCGATACTGATCAGAAGGGGAGGCGGCTTGCCCCCCTCTCTTTTCAGCCCCTCACTGATCTCATCCAGCACACCGGCCACCATATAGGGCTTTACCGCAAGGAGGATGACATCGGTGTATTTGGCTACCTGAAGATTGCTCTCGGCCACTTTGACGCCCAGGGTCTGATGCAAATCCTGAATATGGGCTATATGAGGATCACTGACCAGTATCCGATTGGCCGGCGCGGCGTTTGCGTGGATGAGACCACGGCATAACGCCCCGCCCATGGCTCCGGCGCCGATGATGCCGATACGCTTATCCCGCAGCAGGGAGGCTATTCCGCTTTCCGAGGAGGGAGCGGAAGCCCCGCGACTCTGCGTCGCTGGGGCGTGCGTTGGCTCGGCGCCCTCTTCGTTGGAGGAGACATGCCCCGTCTGCCCTTCGCCTGTATCTCCTTGCCCTTCGTCTTCCCAGGCTTCCGATGACGCAGCGGAAACCGGCGCATCGACAGGAGCCTGTCCGCTCCGCACGGGTTCGGTTGCTTCGGGGAGGGGCTGTCCGTCCGTTTTTACCAGGACTTCTTTCGCCTTCGCGGCTTCTTGTTTTCCTGTCGGTCGGACAGTCATAGGTTTGCTTTCCAGGAGACTTAGAACGCGCCCCGACTTCGCGTCGCATCCGGGGGCGTGACCCCATTGTCGACTTCGACCGTCACGTTCGCGGGAACAAACATATAGACCTTCTCACCGACGCGCTCGACGGTTCCGTCCAGCGCATAGCAGACGCCGTTCAAGAAGTCGATGATGCGCTCGGCCATTTGTGGGGTTGCCCGCTCGAGATTCACGATCTGATGCTCACCGCTCTTCAGCCCGTCGGCGGCGAACTTGGCGTCTTCGAAGACCTGGGCGTTCAAGCGAATTGCGATCCTTCCGCCTCGCGCTGTCTGAAGCCGAAGCGGAGACTGATTCTTGCGTCCGTTTGGAGCGGCCGCCCCATGGTCCGCAGCGGCGGCTTCGTCGTCCGTCTCCTCCGCGCCCAGACAAACATCCTTGAAGCGCGTCCACCAACTTTTGGGCTCGTAATCTTCCTCTTCCGGCATTGGCTGTGGGTTCACGGTCTTTATTTCCTTCCTGACGTCATTTGGGTCCAACGGGTTTGCTAAATTGGGTGGCTCCCTTTCCGTTCGGAGTCCCTTAACGGCGTTTGCCAAAGATGGCCGTGCCGACGCGTACATGAGTCGCGCCTTCTTCGACCGCGATCTCGAAGTCCGCGGTCATGCCCATCGAAAGTATCCCTTGCATGTGGTCGGGCATTTCGGTAAAGAGCGTCTGCATCCGACGGAAGTAGGGCCGAGATTCTTCCGGGTCGGCGGCGAAGGGCGGCATTCCCATCAGTCCGCGGATTGCCACACCCTGGATCGGTGCGATGCGCGCGATCATTGCGGGAATTTCCTCCGGGGCCAGTCCGAACTTGGCGTCCGAGGGATCCAGCTTCACTTCCAGCAAAATGTCTACATCGCCGACTCCCGCAATTTGCGCCCGCTTGCTCAGCGCCTGGGCCAGTGTGACGGAGTCCACGCTCTGAATGACGGCGTAGCGTCCTACCACATCACGGGCTTTATTGCTCTGGAGGTGACCGATAAAATGCCAGCGCGCGTCCGGCCATCCCAGCAGGGGATCCCGGCGCTTTTCCGCGGCTTCCTGTACGTAATTCTCACCGAAATCGCGGACCCCCGCTTTGTGAGCGGCCTGAACACCTTCGGGGGAGATCGTCTTGGTGACCGCGATCAGCGTAATTGCATCCGGTAGGCGCCCCACCCGTCTCGCCGCCCGCGCGATACGCTCGCGAACCTGGGCGACATTATCGGTGATCTGGTCGTGTTCTACAACATTCATCCCTTAGCGACCAGTAGCGCTTTCAGAATCGTGAAGCACTTGATAAAATGGTTCCGATCAAAGCAGGTAATTCTACGGTTTTCCAGCTTCCATCCAGTTTAGCAGAAAGGACTCATGGCCTGCAAGGGCAAACCGGCTATTTTTTGCAAATATTCAGAACTATTTGCGATACTTGGACCTTATCGCTCATTTTTGCGCCGTTTTGGATCCTTTTTGCGACGCTAATGGCTATGAAGGCATTACGGTCGACCTTAAGGCGGGCTGCTCTTGGAAGATGAGTTCTCCGCGAGCGTCGTGGTGATTGAGGAAGCTATCTCGCTCTTTCAGATCGTGGCGCCCAGATGTCAGGACACTAGACATTATAAAAAAGTTGACGACCCCAAACAAGTCTTAACTTATCACCAATGGACTTAGTGCCAAGCAATGATATATAAGATAACACAAACAACTTTTAAGAGGAGTCGTCGTCGTTCTTTCCAAGGAATAACATCTAGTATTCTGATTTGGAAATATAAAATTCAGAAACATTTGTATTTCTAATCGACCATCAAACAAGGAGGACCAACAACAGACACAAATACGAGAGCCAATCGATTCACCCGGCCAGGGCTTCGAACTCATCGAGTGACGATCACATCAGTTCCAAACGCACGGGCTGACCGAATTGGACAGGTACATAGCGTGAAAACCTACAGAACTTCGTAACGAGGTTCTGTGAAAGAACTAAGCTGGCAGGACTCTACACGGCACATCACAGTCGGATTTGCTTGCCTTCTTAAGGCATCTACATCACCAGTTGTATGTGAAAGGATCGAAGACATGAACAAGACTTCCCGTATTGCTCTTATGGGTCTATTCGCTCTGTTAGTTCAAGTCCAGGTTTGCGTCGCCAAGGCGGACACTTGGGCTAATATGGGTGAGGGCATCACCACTCAGGCCAATACCGATCCAGGCGGTCATACCACCGTTTCGGATTCGAGTAGTTTCTATTTGATGGCTGGCTCCAGTTCCGTTGGTGAAAATCAACTCGCGTCTGCAACCGTTACTCATTCATGGCAATATCAATCCGCTCCGGGTGTACAGTCAGCAAATACAGCTACCCTGGTAACGAGTATGACGCTCGATTACTACGTTTATATGTAAGCGTCAAACATTTGCCACCTTCCAGGCGTGCTCCGATTTCTGGATAATGGAAGCATCTCAAATCGGAGGTGTCGACTATGTCCCGACAAGAACTCGCAAAAGAATGGAAAGAGCGTCTCGAAGATTTCTCCCTC
>JBBRKX010000388.1:0-5642 GCA_038231675.1 Chthonomonadales bacterium
ACTACATAACAGAAGTGTTTGCCATTCCGGCTGAAGGCCATCGAGCCGTTGTCCACCTGTGGGAACGCGGGGCCTATCACGCCGTCCAGGGAGACCGCCCGCTTGTCGCCGGCCACTCCCACCTTATAGGCAACGCGACTCAAATCCGAATTGAAGATGGCGTTGCTCTTGACGTTCGCCCCTTCCGCCAGCACCTTCTGGTCGAGCATCAGCGCCGAGCCGCCGTTCAAATCGCCGCTATAAAAAATCCGTTTGCTATCGTGAGAGAAGAAGATAGAATCATTATTGATCTGATCCAATGCAGGACCTGGTTTGCCGTCCACCACCAATGTACGCTTTGCGCCTGCTTCCGCGTCGATTTTATACGCTACACGTCTGCCGTCCGGACTGACGAGGGTTGCGCTCTTGATCACGCCAACGGTGGGGTCGGGTCGGCCATTCAGGATGACGGTTTCTCCCTTGTCCAGAATTACCCGCCAGACGACATTACGCCCATCGTGCGTAACCACCTCTTTGCGGATCTTGTCGCTCGCGGGCACAGGCCCCAGAGACCGTTCCTGAACGGTATAACCGCTCGCGGCATGGGCGGCGGCAGCTTCCTGGCCGTAGGAATTGGGCGCCGTGGTCACCAGGGTGGAAAACAACAAAAATCGAATTATGCGCGTCGCGGCTCTGAGGCCGATGGCATTATGGAAAGGCATGAGAAGATATCCTGAATTTCATTGGTCCAATGCAGAGTTCGACGTGAGGCTTTATTTCCCCTGTAGCATGACGTTTACCAATCCCGCATGATATAATCAAATTATTCGGTGCGTGTGAGGAGAGTACGGATCCCATGCGATTGCCTGTGTTAACATTCATTGCCACCTATCTCCTGGCCCCATTTGCGGCCAGGGCGCAAAACCCCAACTTTAATCAGGAAGTGCGGCCGATTTTGTCGCAACACTGCTTCAAATGCCATGGCCCCGACGATGGCCAGCGGATGGCAGGACTGCGTCTGGACCGACGGGAGGGCGCGATCGCGTTGCTGGCGACGAAGGAGCGCGCGATAACGCCTTTTAAGCCGGCCCTGAGTACGCTGGTGAAACGCGTACTCTCCAACGGCGCGGACAGGATGCCGCCCGCGTACGCCAATAAGCCCCTGTCCGATAAGGAAAAGGAGACATTGCGGCGCTGGGTGGCTGCCGGAGCCGAATATAAGCCTCACTGGGCCTTTGTCGCTCCGATCCAGGCGCCCCTGCCGAAAGTGGGATTGGCCTCCTGGCCCCGCAATCCCATCGACGCTTTTGTGCTGGCTCGCATGGAGAAGGCGGGACTGAAACCTTCTCTCCCCGCCGATCGCTACACGCTGATCCGCCGCCTTTCGCTCGACCTGTTGGGGCTGCCTCCAACGCCCGAAGAGGCCGATGCGTTCGTTCATGACACGCGTCCGGATGCATACGGCCGCCTCGTCGATCGGCTGCTCGCATCCCCGCATTACGGCGAACGCTGGGCGCGTCGCTGGCTCGATCTTGCGCGTTATGCCGACACCAATGGTTACGAAAAGGACCGGCCGCGTTCCGTTTGGCCGTATCGCGATTGGGTCATCGACGCTCTGAACCATGATATGCCCTACAATGAATTCACGGTGGAGCAGTTGGCAGGGGACATGCTCCCGAACGCGACGCTGGAGCAGCGAATCGCGACCGGCTTTCATCGCAACACGATGCTGAACGAAGAGGGCGGCATCGATCCGCAGGAGTATCAGTTCTACTCCATGGTGGATCGCGTCGCGACCACGGGGACTACCTGGCTCGGCCTGACGACCGGCTGTGCGCAGTGCCATACGCACAAATTCGATCCTATCACGCACAAAGACTACTACAGTCTGATGGCGTTCCTCAACAACACGGAGGACCGAACGCTCGATGTGGTCACGCCCGATATCGAGGCAAAGCGCGCAAAGATCCAGAAGGAGATCACGGCGCGTGAAGGCAGACTGGCGGACGCATTTCCGGCGGAGGAATCCACCTCCTGGTCGCCCGCTCCTACGCCGAAAGTCACCACGGCGTCGGGTGCGCGTGCGGAAATTCTGCCCGACAACTCGGTGCGGATTTCGGGGACCGACCTGGAAAAGGATATCTATACCGTCGATCTGGACAGCGCGGCCGGAGACATTGGCGCGGTCCGACTGGAGACTCTTCCGGATCCTTCCCTCGGGCATAACGGCCCCGGACGCACGCCCCATGGCAATTTCGTGCTGAGCAAATTTACGGCGACCCTGACGGTGAACGGCGCTGCGATTCCCGTGCATTTTATGCGCGCGGAAGCGGACTTCTCGCAGGATAATTTCCCCGCCCAGAATGCGCTCGGAGGAAATCCCGCCAGTGGATGGGCGATCGCGGGAACAGGCGCATGGAACGTGGCGCGGACGATCACCTTTTACCTGGACAAGCCGGTCCATCTGGCGGGAAATGGAAAATGGTCCTTTGTTCTCGACCAATCTTATGGCGGTCACCATACCATCGGCAGGTTCCGCATTTCGCTGGGACAGGTGGCGTCGAACACGGGATCTCTGGAAGTGCGCCGTAAGGCCAACCTGGACCGCAAATACGCCGCGTGGCTGAAGCAGGCCCAGCTTCAAGCCGTCCATTGGCGCACACTGCGGCCTGTCAAAGCCACCAGCAATCTTCCGTTGCTGACGACCCAGGGCGATAACTCCGTTTTTGTGAGCGGCGATGAATCCAAGCGCGACCTGTACGATCTGGACTTCCAGGGCGACGGCAAACCGATTACGGCCGTTCGCCTGGAAGCGCTGCCGGACGATCGGCTTCCGGCACATGGTCCGGGCCGCGTGTTCTATGAGGGCGCACCGGGAGATTTCTTCCTGAGCGAGATCACCCTGACCGCGCCGGGTAAGGTCGCCGTGTTCGCGAGTGCGACCCAGAGCGGGGGTGGCCAGGCGAAAGATGCTATCGACGGCAATCCCCAGACCGCCTGGAACATCAACGGCCGCCAGGGCACGGCAACGCAGGCTGTTTTTCGTCTTGCGGCTCCCCTGACCGCAGATGCCTTTTCGATCCACCTTTTGTTCGAGCGGTATCACGCCGCCGACCTGGGTCGGTTCCGAATCGCGGTGACAGAAGACCCTCGACCGGCGGTTGCGGACTTTCCGCCCACGGTAGAGGAGGCGCTCGTCCTCCCGGCGGAACAACGCACCCAGGCCCAGAAGGATCTGCTGCTGCAGCATTTCCTTTCGGTCGCGCCGGAACTGCAGGGTGAGCGCGATGCCATCGCCGCGCTCCGAAACCAGATGCCCGCGTACCCGACAGCGCTTGCCTTCACCGAGCGCCCCGCAAACAATCCGCGTCTTACCTATGTGCATAACAGGGGCGAGTATCTGCAGACGAAGGAGAAAGTGACGCCGGGCATCATGGCGGTTTTGCCGCCGCTCCCGGCAGGAGCGCCGCCGAACCGTCTTACCTTTGCACGGTGGCTTGTCGCCCCGAACAATCCCCTCGTGGCGCGGGTCGCGGTGAACCGGCAGTGGGCCGCGTTCTTCGGAAGAGGGATCGTACGCACGACGCAGGATTTCGGCTATCAGGGCGATCCCCCGACGAATCCCGAGCTGCTCGACTGGCTGGCGGTCGAATTCGTTAGGCAGGGCTGGTCCTTTAAGAAGATCGATCGGCTCATCGTGATGAGCGCGACATACCAACAGTCCTCCCACGTAACGCCCGCGCTGCTGGAAAAAGATCCGGAGGACCGGCTGCTGACCCGTGCTCCGCGTGTGCGCCTGGAAGCAGAGCTGGTGCGCGACACGGTGCTGGCGGAGGGCGGACTGCTTTCCGCGAAGATCGGCGGGCCAAGCGTATTTCCACCCCAACCACCCGGCATTACTTCCGAGGGAACCTATGGGCCGCTGGAGTGGCGGGTGAGCGAGGGCGAGGATCGCTACCGTCGCGGACTCTATACCTTCAGCAAGCGCACGGCTCCGTATGCCATGTTCGCCACCTTCGACGCGCCGAGCGGCGAGGCGTGCGTTGCCCGGCGCGATGTTTCCAACACTCCGCTGCAGGCTCTCACCATGCTGAACAACGAAGTCCTGATCGACGCGGCGCGTGCGATGGGCAGGATGATCGCGGCCCGGCCCGGATCAGATGCCGACCGCATGACGTATCTGTTCCGTCGCTGTCTGACCCGGCCGCCCGCGCCGGACGAGATGGAGATGATGCAAAAATTCTATGCGGCGCAAAAGGTGCGTTTCGAGAAGCGAGAACTGGATCCTGCCACGGTAGCAGGGCCTGGCGACGGCGATGTCACGGCTCGCGCGGCATGGACCACGCTGGCCCGTACCCTCTTGAATGTGGACGAGGGAATCAACAAGCAATAGTGGCGTTTGCATGGGACAATGGATGTAGGGAATGGCTCCTTCGGGTGACGAGGGAAGCAGGGAGTTTACGATGAGTCAGGACGGAAACCGGAAATTGCATATCGCGCGGCGGCACTTCTTTCGGGAGTGCGGGGTGGGAGTCGGTAAGATCGCGTTGGCGTCACTGCTGACGGATGCTTTCGCCGCCGGGGGCGCAAGCGCCCAGTCCGGGTCAACCGTGCCCAATCCCATGGCTCCCAAAAAGCCACAGTTCCCGGCGAAAGCGAAGCGGGTCATCCATCTCTTTATGGCGGGCGCGCCCAGCCAGTTGGACCTGTTCGACTACAAGTCCGACCTCACGAAATTCGAAGGCAAGCCGATCCCGCCGTCGATTATCGGCGGACAGCGTTATGCCTTTATTCGGCCCGATGCCGCCGTATTGGGACCGGTGTTCAAGTTTGCAAAGCACGGCAAATGCGGTGCGGAGCTTTCCGAAATGCTGCCGCATCTGGCGGAAGTGGTGGACGATATTTGCATCATCAAGTCGGTGCATACGGATCAGTTCAACCATGCGCCCGCGCAGATTCTGTTTAACACCGGGTTCGCACAGCCCGGACGGCCCAGCATGGGCTCGTGGGTGACTTATGGTCTCGGGGCGGAAACGACCGACCTGCCCGCCTTCGTCGTCATGTCCACGGGAGCAGGAATCAGCGGCGGCACGGCGAACTGGTCCAGCGGATTTCTGCCGACCGTCTATTCGGGCGTTCGTCTCAGGAACCAGGGCGATCCGATCCTGGATGTCACCTCGCCTGCAGGAGTGGATGCTAAACTGCAGCGTGATTCCATCGATCTGATCAGCGGCATGAATCGACGGGCACTTGCGGTGGAGGGGGATCCTGAGATCGCCGCCCGCATGTCGGCGTATGAGATGTCGTATCGTCTGCAATCCTCCGCGCCGGAGTTCATGGACCTCCATAAGGAAAGTCAGGCGACGCTGGATATGTATGGCGCGGACCCGAACAAGCCGTCGTTTGCCCGCGCCTGCCTGCTGGCGCGCCGTCTGATCGAGCGCGGCGTTCGCTTTATCAATATTTATCATGAGGGCTGGGACGCGCATTCGGATGTGGCCGGCAACCTGCGCGGCAACTGCGGCACGACCGACCAGGCGTCCGCCGCGCTCATCAAAGACCTCAAGCAGCGCGGCCTTCTGGACGATACGCTGGTGATCTGGGGCGGTGAGTTCGGGCGCACGCCGATGGTGGAGACCAATCCGGCGTTGGGCCGCAGCCTG
>JBBRKX010000389.1:0-5633 GCA_038231675.1 Chthonomonadales bacterium
CCGGAGGGTTATCGGGTTCCGCCCGTCACAGATCATGAAGGCGCGGGTCGAACGCGCCCCGGCCGGCTGATCCGGACGCTGCCATGAAGGCGCCGGAGGCCTTTCGCGGCATCTCCGCCATTTCCAACATGCCTGCCTGCGTATGGACAAAGGGGTATTTCTGACTGTCTCGAAGCGTTTTAGGACCGATATACTCCAGGCCGAGCCGGCAGCCATGCGCGTTTAGAACCTGGGCTATCGGAGTGAATCGCGCCACATGAAAGGCAAGATTCTCTTCAAAGGGCCGTTCTTCAGAGCATGGCATAATCCATGTGCTCGTTCGATCTCCTCCGATTGCGGCTGCGGCTGCGGCGAGGCGGGGCAGTTCTTCGATGCCTTTCCGCCATTTCTCCTCGCTTCCCCGCCAATCTACGGGCAAGCCCCACCCCGCAGGCCGGATTCCTGCCTGCGTAAAGAGGGCTTTTACGGCCTCCACTCCCTGAGCGCCAATCAGGTCCGCCACCTCCTGTGCGCTGAAATCCACCCCCCCAAACCCACCCAGCTTTGCAAGGGCAATCGATTCGACCAGACTGCCGCTTCGAACGCCGATGGCGCCCGGTGTCAACGCAGAGTACATATCCGCTTATCCTTTGCTGAGAAAACTGATTTGTCGGTACGCATAAAATTATGCCCTTCATGTTGGGACGTATTTGCCAGGGATCAGGGAAGCCCCGCCTCGTCGAAATGCGCCACGGGCGGCAAGAGAGTGCGCGCCTCCGATGCGATCAAACGCGCATATCGCGCGCGTGTGGCGGCGTCGCCGGTCTCTTTCAATCGATGCGCGAGGACCACGCTCTTCCCAAGCCGTATAAACCGGACCATATGCGACTCGGCTATTTCCGATGCCTCGCCTGCCTTTTCGCTCTTGTCCACGGCATCGTCGGCGTTGAAGAGCTCCATCCATTTGCCTTCGCCGACCTGATCCGTAAGTTGGGTGACGGCTTCCTGACGCGCCGCGCGATACGCGGCGGCAGAGGGAGATAATCTCAAATCGGGCCACCGACCCAAAATAGCCCTTTTCGATTCTTCACGGACATTGTTCAGCCGACGCATCGATTCTTTTACAGCGACCACCCAGGCAGGGGCGCCGTCGCCACTCATCATCTTTTGGAATGCAGCTTCGAGCCTATTCTCACCGGATAGATTCAATCTGGCGGACAGTGCCTCCAACGCGACACGTTGCGCGGGCGTCGCCCACGCGCGAACGGAAGCATAAGGGGTTCGAAATACGTCCGCGTCGGGAGTAAGCACAAAGCGTCTCAGGAAGACATCGGAGCTGCAGACGGGAATATCGATCGACTCGTCATGAATGAGCGTGTAGCAGAAGGCCTCGTCCATGCCCACGCGTCCATCTTTATTGTAATCGGCTCCGGTCACGACTCGCCCAAGTCGGTCCCGCCCGGTGAGCGCGGCAAAAAAGTACGAGGTGAAATCATGATACTCGGCTTCGTTGACCGCAGAGGTGCAGCCGGCCGCCACACGCTCTTTCACCGTGGCATAGAACCCCGCGATGTCCCGGTTCGTCACGTCTCCTTTCGGATCGCCTCCCTCGAAAATCAAGTTTCCAAAGGCGCCGGAAAAGCACTGGACCATCACCACCGTCACCGGCGTCTCTTCCGGCAGCCGGCGGATCTGCGCCGCGAGTTCACGCACGGATAGGGCTTCTTTGGGGCCCCAGAGGTCGTAGACGTTGTTGTCGTTATCCTGGTGATTGGAGCTTCCGTGCCCGGTAAAGTAAAGCACCACGGGTGTGGAGGGAACCGTGCGCTGGCCGCTCAATTCCGTAAAGACGCGTTCGATCTCGGATTTCTTCGAGGGGCCGTCGAGTTTGCCGCCCAATCGAGGACGCCGAAAATGTTCCGGCACTTCACTCCCGGACTCATGGCCTTCCAATGCCAGAGCAAGGACGCGCTCCCCCACCGGTCGGGGCTTCGGGTCGTCATCGTAGAGCACGGTAGCGTGCTGAAGATTTCCGTCCGCGAAAAGCATGGTTCGGACCGTGCCCCGCGGAAGCAGCCGGCAAACATATCGGACATTGCTTTCGATGGCAACCTGATTATTGTTCGGGTCCGGGCCGCCCCCAACGATCACCACGCGCAGCCCGTCGCTTCCCGTCGAATCTATGGCGAGCGTGGAAATGGGGAGGAGAAAGAGAGCCGCCAGGATCAGCCAGAGACGCCGTACGGCGCTATTTCCTGTATGGCCCGTTCCGCGTACGGCGACGCGATTTGCGGAGACACTGATACAGATCGGTCTGCGAAACATGAGGTGCCCTCTTCCGGTGACTTTATCGTACCGAATGCCCCGATCGGCGGGAACATTCGGATGTGGACCGTGCGCATTCGAGTGCCGGTATGCTCTCTTCCTGGCGGCGAGGTCGTATGGGAAGGCGCCCGCCCGCGCAACAGAGCAATGGTGCGACATTGGACTGTTATACGTCGGGCGCGAGGGCGATGTTTCCACTACCGGCGACTATCTCTATGGACGTGTTCCAGGCGTGTCCGGAAACGCGTGGGGAGGAAGACCATTCGCTTCCTTGCCGCTTGCGGCGGTGAGGTCTGCGGGGGTATGGGCGCGTTCCTCCGCCGCACGAGGTCCGTGCCGCATGGCTTCGTAGTCTGCGGCGATCTCCGCGCCCAAAAGCAGGATGGCCATCGAGTAGTATGACCAGACAACCAGAATCACAAGACTGCTCAACGATCCATACAGTCGATCATAACTGTGGACGTAGACCAGGAATATTCCGAAGCCAAGCTTTGTCAATTCCCAGAGCAACGCGGCAACCGCCGCCCCCACGAAGGCGGCCTTAAAAGGAACCGTTTTTGCCGGCAGAGATCGGTATAGAATTGCGAATAGCAGCGTCATCAGCAGCATGGGCACCACGGCGAGCGCAAAACTGTACGACACCGCGACCACGCGACTCGGAATAAAGGGGAGCGAAACCCGTTGCAGGTAGGCGAACACGGCGGTGACGGCGAGATCCGCGCCCAGGAGCACGATCGTGTACAATGCTGCCGCAAACGCGATGACACGTTGCCGGAGCCAATGCCGCGTTTCGGTGATTCCCCACACCATATTCATCGCCGGCTCCATCGCCAGGAACGTTTGATGCGCCGCGAAGAGCAGACCCGCGATTCCGAACAGACCGATGACCTTACGGTCATGGAGCACATGCTCCAGCATCTCTTTTAGGAAGTCCGTTCGGATGGGCACATAGCCGTTGATCGCCACGATCACCTGATGGAGCGCGGTATTGGACCCACCGACCAAAAATCCTAGCGCGGCGATTACCACAACCAGCAGCGGAACGAGCGACATCAAGGCGCAAAACGCGCAGGCGCAGGCCATGAGGCTGCACTGATGAATCATGTACCCATCCGTGATCCGCTTCAAATAGCATACGATGCGATCCAGCACGTTGCGTCTCGAGCCTGGCATGGCGCAACTTCCGGTCGCGGCCAGGCTTTTCCGTACGTGCTGAACAGACCATCGCCGTTTTCGATGTCCTTTGCGCTCATGCTCCAACCCGGGCCCCATAACCTTTCGCCCCGCCGTGCCAGCGGCGTTGCCTTGCCTATCCCGTATCCACGTAAATGTAACGTTATGCGGTGAAACGTTCGAGAAGAGCTTCTCCTCAAAGCAAGTCGCTGTTCCCCATACCTTACTTGCTAAGAGACAACGGTAGACGCGGAAATTAAAACAGACGCACTAAAGTGGGAACCGCTTCGGCCAGAGCTTTCCCCCGGTGGCTGATGGCGTGCTTTTCCTCCGGCGCCAGTTCCGCCATGTGCTTACCGCGCTCGGGCAGCAAAAAAATAGGATCGTAACCGAACCCATGCTCCCCACGCATTTCATGTGCGATGCGGCCTTCGCAAACCCCTTCGCTGTCGAATATACGTCCCTCCGGGGTCGCAATCGTTACCGCGCATCGAAAGCGACACGTACGTTCGGCGTCCGGTGTTGCGCGCAGCAACTCCAGAATGCGTTCCATCTTTTCCACAAAGGAAGTATGTTCGCCTAGAAACCGATGCGAGTGTACTCCAGGCTGCCCGTCAAGTGCGTCGATCACCAGGCCTCCATCATCCGCGATGCAAATCAATCCGGTATGATGGACGCCCGCCAGGGCCTTCAGCCTGGCATTTTCCACGAACGTGGCCCCCGTCTCTTCAACGACGGGAGCGTCTGGAAAATCCGCCAGAGTCAATAGCGTAACATCCAATCCTACGCCGGTAATAATCTGAACCATCTCACCCGCTTTTTTACGATTGGTGGTGGCGATAAGTAACGATTTTGAAGGTGACAAAACAGGGTCCTCATGGTTCGAATAGTTTCTCTGCTTTTAGAAAGCTAGAGCACGCCTTCCAATGCCGTCCTCTGCAGGCGGAAAAGTTCGTCCAGGCCAATCTGGGCCAGATCCAGCAGACGGTTCAGGCGGGCGCGGTCGAACGGGACATGCTCTGCGGTGCCCTGCACCTCGATGTATTTGCCCTTATCCGTGGCGACGACGTTCATATCGACGCCCGCGCCGTTGTCCTCGGCGTAGCACAGATCCAGCACGTCATCGGTGCCCACCAGGCCGACGCTTACGGCCGCAACCATCCCGGTGAGGGGCATCCGAGCGATCGACCGTTGTGTCACCAGCTTCCTGCAAGCCTCTGCCACCGCGACGTACGCTCCGGTAATCGAGGCGCACCGCGTTCCGCCGTCCGCTTGAAGCACATCGCAGTCGATCCAGATGGTTCGATCGCCCAGCACCGGCATCTCGATGACGGTTCGAAGGCTGCGGCCTATCAGCCGCTGGATCTCCATCGTGCGCCCGCCAGGACCATTGCGATTTTCCCGTGCCGAACGTGTATTGGTCGAGCGAGGCAACATGCCGTACTCCGCCGTCACCCAACCGAGCGCGCCCTCTGCTTTTCGGAAAGGGGGTATCTTATCTTCCACGGAAGCCGTACAGATCACTTTTGTGTTCCCTATTTCAATCAGGCACGATCCTTCTGCATTGGGCATAAATCCGCGTTGAATTCGCGTTGGCCGCATCTGATTGCTTCCGCGTCCGTCCACTCGTGGCATAGGTGTGTCTCCCAGTAAAAAGCGCTGTTTCAACAGACTGAAACAGCGCGCGTACTTTCGCCGGAGCGTACCCTGATTCCTGCGACTTCTCATTCGGCTCAGGGTCATTCCGTTTTCAGACCACATAATTTATACCCAAGGATACATTGCCGGGCTCATTTTACTCTGGTGGGGATGGGCACTCATAGCCTGGTTGGCGGTGCAAAACCTTCGCCCCCCTGACGCCCCTCCCCACTTCCCGTAGCTTCATTTAGCCGGTTCGGCATTCCAGACCTTCAGGTCATCGAACCAGCCAACCTTGCCACCGACGCCAAACTCGAGCTTGGATTTGGTGACGTGGCCGATTCCGGAGGACTTGAGGTAGCCGGCAGGCTTGCCATCGATGGTGACGCGCATTTCGTCACCGACGGTTTCAACGACGAGGGTATACCATTTGCCCGCCTCCAATTTCGCGGGAAAACTGGCGCTGTGCATGGCGAGGAGCTTACTGATTTCTGCTTTGTTGGTGACGGGGTCTTTCC
>JBBRKX010000390.1:0-5632 GCA_038231675.1 Chthonomonadales bacterium
AAAGCGGTTCAATCCTGATCGCTTTCAAACCCATGGACAACGTTTGTCGTATGCGCTGCTTGCCAGCGGCGATAAAGATAAAAAATCAGCGCGGCTCCCATCGAGACGACAATAATCCCCAGTGCGCTTAACTGCTTCGCCTTCGTCGCCGGATCCAGCGGAGTAGGTGCATCCTCGTCATGTTGCGCCAGAGCGGCCAAAGGCAATAAACCCAGCGCTAACGCTATTCCGCCGCGTCGAAAAGCTGGCAAAAGAATACTCTTCCACCCACCGGTTGCGGGGCGCACCATTGTTTTCACGTCGTCACCTCCATGGCATCGCCACACGGCTCAGCCCAATTCTCTCGTCCACGCATCGATCCGCCGTCACTCATCCTCGCCCGATTCGAAAGCGGGCATAGGCAGACGCCGGCGTCGCTCGGGGGGAAGCAGGCGTCCAACCGTATCATCCACGGTTATAATACCCAACAGGCGTTCATCCTCATCCACAACGGGCACCGCCAGAAGATTGTAACGCCCGATGATCTGCGCCACGGTGTTCGCGTGATCTTCCACATACACATGAGTCACATTGCGCACCATGATATCGCTGATCACGATATCCGGCCCGGAAATAATGAGGTCTCTCAGACTCAAGACGCCCACGAGACGCTCGTCCGAATCCGTAACATACACGTAATAGATTGTCTCCGCTTTGGGGGCAAGTTCACGCAGCCTGTTGATCGTTGCCGCGCAGGTAAGCGTTGCCGGAACCGCGACAAGTTCCGTCGTCATCATACCGCCTGCAGTGTCCTCGTCATACGCCATCAACTCCTTGACGTCTTCGGCGTCCTCCGGTTCCATCTGTCCCAGTAACTCGTCGCTTCGGGCGTCCGGTAAATCGACTAACAGATCCGCGGCCTCGTCCGGTTCCATTTCTTCTAAAATGTCGGTTGCGGTCTCATTGTCCAGATGCTGCATGATCGAGACTTGAACTTCCGAATCCGCTTCCGCCATCGCGTCCGCCGCGGTCTCCGTGTCCAACCGTTCAATGACTTCCGCGCCCTGCTGCGGGCTCAACTGTTCCACAATGTCAGCGATATCTGCCGGGTGCAATCGCGCGATCTTATCGTGAGAGACTTTCAGCCGGATCCGCCCGCCCGCGCTGCCCTCCTCCAGAGTCTGCACGTCGTCCCACGCGATCAAATTGGAGCGAAGCGGGTGGCGCAGGAATCGGGCGGTGGTTTCGATCGGCTTGCTTACGCTGCCCAACCGGCGTAACATGGCTCGGGCGCTGGCGTCGACGCCGACAACGCAGTATTTGCCGCCGCACTCCGCCAATCGAACATCACTTACGCGTACGACACGGTAATCCTGAACATCCACAATCTGCTTGTCCAGCACATCATGTCCGAGACGCAAGGCGCCTTCTCCCGGTTCGTAAGGAATGATCTCGTTCAGGGGACGCTTCAGGACGACATCGCTCCGAATTCTGCCGCTTCCCGAAGGTCCGTCCGGATCGTCTTCAAATTCCAGCATCTCGTAAGGAAGGCATTTTTCGCCTGTTGTGGTCTTGACGATAACCGCGTTCACCGCAGGCAGCCGGCCACCAACGGTCGCCACCGCATCTACGATCTTGCCTATCAACGCTCCGTCCGGCGACAAAACTTTTTTACCAAGAATCTGAGTCAGATATTTCATTTCGTTTCTTTTCGAGCGAGTTCACGGTTGTATTATACGGAGTTAGCGGTCGATCGTCAACCTGGCTCGCCGCCCCATGGCGCAGACCGCCATGGAGACGTTTGCTGATGGGTGGCTCGCAAGGCAACCCAGAAAAATAGCCGGTCACGCTAGGTGACCGGCCAATGAGAGCATCTCAAAGAGAGACTCTCGAAACGAGAAAAGGGTGATCGTCGCTCGGAGAGTGAGCATACGATTATTATTATGGCGGCCCAGTGTTAAGCAGATGTTAAGCTTCCTTTAATATTGCGTTAAGTGGTGCATTTCGATCTATGCACGGTTCAACTCAAGTTCCAATTCCTTCTTCAGCAATCGCTTCACCACTTTACCCGTTCCCCCCCGGGGAAGCGTCTCCCGCACCAGCACCTTGCGCGGGCTTTTGTAATTGGCCAATCGCTCCCTACAAAAACGGATCACCTCGCGTTCCGATAACGAAGCGCCCGGCTTTGGAACCACCACGGCCACGACTTCTTCGCCTCGACGGGAGTCGGGAAGGCCGATCACCGCCGCATCGGCAATGTCAGGGTGGGTAAGCAGAACTTCCTCGACCTCGCGCGGGTAGACGTTCAGGCCCGCGCTGATGATCATATCCTTCTTCCGATCGACAATAAAGATATATCCCTCAGAATCGATCTTTCCCAGATCCCCGGTATGGTACCATCCATGCGTCATCACTTCCGCTGTCGCTTCCGGCAGGTTCAAATATCCCAGCATCACGTTGTCGCCGCGCACGACGATTTCCCCCACGGCATCGCTCGGCAGTTGGCGATCCTGTTCGTCGAATATGGCGACTTCCACGCCTGGCAATGGAAGCCCCACGCTGCCCACTTTGCGCGCCCCTTCCAATCGGTTCACGGAAGTCACCGGACTGCACTCCGTCGGCCCATCGCCTTCCAGAACGGGCACATGAAATCTCTCTTCCAGCGCCTGGAGGGTAGCCGCCGGCAGCGGAGCGCCACCGGATACGAACACACGCAGGCTGGACAGATCGAATTCGCGCTCGGGCCGATATTGTAATAATGCATAAAACATCGCAGGCACCGCAGGAACAATGGTGATGCGCCACTTTTCGATGGCTTCGAGAACCCGGCCCGGCGAGAACGATTCCAGCAGCACGCTTCCGCACCCAGCCGCAAGCGGCGTATTCATACATACGGTCGCGGCAAATGAGTGGAAGAGCGGCAACACAGTCAGGAATCGGTCGATCGGCGTAAAATGAAGCGCGGACTGAACCTGCTCGACATTCCTGGTCAGGTTTTGGTGGGACAGCATGGCGCCTTTGGGATGCCCCGTCGTCCCGGATGTATAGATGATCACCGCGCAATCCCGTTCGTCGGCATCGGACTGCATGAGCGGACGAGGCTCCCCTTCCCACGGGCCTGTCCCGCACGTTTCGCGCGTCAGGGACACCACATCGGGATCGGGATCAAGAATGATCATCTTCAACGTGTCGATTTTTTCCCGCACCGCCTGCACGACGGGAGCCAACGCGGCTATCGTCAGAACGACCTCCACGCTTGCATCCCGCCAGAGATATTCCAATTCCGCAGCCTTGAGGAGTGGATTGGCGGGAACAGAGACCGCCCCGAGCAGGTCCGCCGCATAGTAGCAATAGACAAAGGCAGGGCAGTTCGGCAGCAAAAGAGCAAGCCTGCTCCCCGCCCGCACCCCCCATTTCGAAAGGGTCTCCGCCAGTTCCTGAACCCGTTTTTCAAGCGCTTCGAAACTAATTTCATGATCGCGAAATATTATCGCCGTCCGGTCCGGACCGATCCGTACACCCTGGGAAAGGTTTTCACGAAGCCGCATGCACGTTCCTTTTTTATTGGTGATGATCATCCAACTCAATCCAGGTCGTGTGAGGCGCGAGGGGCGCCTCGTTGCCGCTCGCATCGCTTGCTAGCATCTGGGAATACAACAGATCCAGCTCTCGTTGCGCTTCCGTATATTCGACCGCGTCGAAATGTCGAAAGATATCCACCGCCATGGCGAGCATCTCCGTGGCGCGCTTATGCTCTCCCTGCCGCCATTTCAAGCGCGCGAGTTGGCGTAATGAGGCGGCGAAGCCTAATTCATCTCCGGCCTCTTCCGACTGTCGGAGAGAAGCATGCCCAATCGCATGTGCCTTACTCGTGTCTCCGCGGTCCGTCGCAACGTCTGCAATGCCCTGAAGGAGTTGTCCAAGCTGTTTCGCGGTGCTCCGTGTCGTATCGCGCACCTTATCCGCGCCCTTTAGAAAGAATGATTTCATTCTATTCATCGCCGTATGGCTTGGAGTCTCCGACTGCTGTGTGAGTTGGCCCCGTAACCATTCCAGAACGGCTGAAGGAGCCATACGATCCATGAGTTCCACGGCGCGCTCTATATGCATCGGCACTCCATCCAGCTCTCGGATAAGCTCGGTCACCGAAGTAGCCTCTCCCAACGATAGTCGCGTGTTCGGATGCGCTGCCGCCAGGCGCTCTATAAAAAGCCTTCCGGCTTCGGTGTCGTCCAGCTTTTGCGCGGTCTTCGGACTGTGCGAACGGTCGCCTACTGGGCGACTCTGCCCGCCCACGCCGGCATTTACCATATGCTTGGAGGAATGCGACAGACCTTGCAGCGCGAGTTCATCACTTTCCGAAATATCCAGTGATTCACGTGCGGTCGCCAGACAGCGCAAGTTTGGCGAACCAGAAAGTAGCTCCCGGATGAGGCGATCCGCATGGGGAAGCGAGCCGACGTCGTCCAGAATGAGAAGGCATTCTCGGTGCGCGAGCCAGGTGCGAACCTGGGTCACCGACGCAGGTCCGGTTCCACTCGGAATATGAAGCGCCGCGGCTATCTCCTCGGCGGCGCTCGGCACATCGCGTGCCTCTACCAAGCGCACATACCAGATCCCATCCGGAAACCATTCCGCATGGGCTGCCGCAGCCTGGAGCGAGAGCCGCGTCTTTCCTATGCCATCGGGCCCTGTCAGCGTCAATACGGGCTTGCCGCCCTGCCCCAGAAAAGAAGCGATTTGCGCGATTTCACTGGACCTTCCGACGAAGCTGGTGGTAAGCAACGGCAAATTGTTCGGCTGCCCCTCAAGGGTGCTCGGCGGTGGAAAAGCGGTCTGCCGCATGCTGGGATGCGTGACCTGAAACAACCGCGTCGGCGAGCCCATGTCCTTGAGCCGGTGATCTCCGAGATCGACAAACTCCACATCGGCGTTGACACCGGAGAATGCCGCCATCCGCGCATCCTCGGAAACCAGGATCTGTCCGCCATGCGCCGAGGCCTGGATATTTGCTGCTCGGTTTACGACCGGCCCGAAATAATCGTGACCGTAGCAAAACGGCTCACCGGTATGGATGCCCATGCGAACGTGGACAGCACCTATCTCCGCAGGCCACGGATAGCGTCCAAGCGCCGCCTGAGCGTAGACGGCGCAATGCACCGCAGCTGCGGCGTCCTCGAAGGCGATCATGAATGAATCACCCTCCCCTTTCACGACGGCGCCGCCGAACCGGCCGGCCGCATCCCGAACCACTGCGTCATGAGACTGCCATACGGGGATGAAGTGATCTCCATGTTGCTCCCACAAACGGGAGGAGCCGACCATATCGGTGAAGAGAAAGGTGACGACGCCCTGAGGAAGCGGGGATGAGGCTACATGTTCGGATCGTGCCATTTCGTTGAACATTAATCGTTCTTCTGCTTATAATACCGGCAAAGATCGGTCAAGGAACAATCGCCGCAACGTGGTTCTGGAGCTTTGCAGACCTGACGCCCGTGCGTAATCAAAGCCATGTGAAAGCGATACGTCTGTCCTGGATCGATTTGGGACTGAAGCGCGTCATGCGCTCTGGCCTCGCCGATCTTCTTTTCGATTAGCCCGAGACGCCAGGCCACTCGAAATACGTGCGTATCGACCGGCAGTACGGGACGCC